>CAVEKR010000008.1:0-14881 GCA_963616365.1 Bacteroidaceae bacterium | reverse complement strand
GCATTGAACAGCACTACGGCTCTATGAATGAGTTTGTCGAACACCAGCTTGGTGTTTGCCCTGAATTGCGCTGTAAATATATTGAAAAATGCACTGAAGAGCTAAATTAGGGGTTAGAAATAATCCTTGAGCACTAGAAGTAACCTTGTGGGCTAAGCTGGCGACCGTAAGCAAACTAGCAGCTAGAAATAATCCTTGAGCAGCATATTTAAGAAGTCGTCTGAAAGATAAACCTCTAGCTTCTCGCGAACCTTTGCAGAAGGGCTACTGGCAGGGTCTCCCTTGCAAAGCGCATAAGCTCTACAGCACCAAGTGGTTGAACGCATAGCAGTAAGTGCCTGCCATACCTTGAAGCGCTCCTCAAAATCTGGGCAGCTAAAACGCCCATCTACTGCTCGCCAATAATTTTGCAAAAGCTCTGCTACATCATCTTGGGGGAAGTAGTAATTGCTGTCCCAAAATGTCGTGGTGGGTGCTACAAAATAAGCTAAATCTTGTGCGATATCTCCAATTATGGGACGCTCCCAATCTATAAAGTATCCTGGATTTTTGCATAAGACGCCCGATTGATTTTTTGCTTGCTCTTGTTTGTTGTGGACAGCAGCAGGGTGTTCGCCATGCGCGCTAGCAGGGCTATGCGTACTAGCAGGGTGTTCGCCCGCCTTAACGCCGCCCAAGCTGGCAGGGTGTTCGCCATGATAATTTTCAAAAGTTTGGGCAGCCTCGCGTGCGTTATCTTCAGAAATCAAAAAATGAGAAGGCAGAGTTTCTGTGTTGATGATGCGCATATTCATGCTTTGAGCAGCGCAATTTTGGAGCATGTCTTGAGACTTTTTTATGAATTGCTCAGCAAAATGCGTAATGCGGCTGTTTGTGAACGCGGAATTTTCATAGACCTTATACCTTGCAACGCATTCTTCAAAGAGCTCTTGCATGGCATTTTTTGGGCAATGCAGGCGGCAATTTTGCGGTATTTTAACTGCGTGAATATCTGCCATCAACTGCGTTGCACATAAGAGGTCTCCTAGGTGCAAATCATCAAAATTAAGCTCTGCGCCTTTGCAAAAAGAGATAACAAGCACGCCCCTGTCAATTTTTTTGAGCGAGCTATCGCGATAAAGCACCTGCGGAACACGAGCACTTGGCTGCAAAATTTGCAGTGCGTATTCTTCATAAGAAACTTGGTCTGCATGAAAATTTTGCGAGACCGTGTTTATGCGCAGCACAAATTTTTCTTGGGTTGCAGGGTTGGAAAACACGTAGTTATCGTTGTGTTCGCCCGCCCCTAAGGGTTTACAAGAAAGCTCAGCGTCCGTTGAGATATTTAGCGTCTGGCGCAAGTCCTCGTTATTATTGAGGTAGTCTTGCGCTTGGCACAGACGCTGCGCTTTAATCTCTTCTTGCTTTTTTTGCCCGCTTTCAAAAACTTTTTGCCCGCTCTCTAAAACTTTTTGTGCGCTAAGCACGGATTTTGCAGCAAGCTCAGACTCTGTAGCAAGCGCAGGTCTTGCAGTAGGCGCAGGTCTTGCACTAAGCGCAGGTCTTGCGCTAAGCGCGGGCTTTATAGCTTTTTGTGCGCTCTCTGGAGTTTTATCCAGCACTTAGCCAATTCCTAGATACGGCAAAATGTTTGTAATCAAAATGAGTGCCACTAAGATTGGGGCGACATATTTAATCATGAACGCCCATGCGCCTGCGCAACCAAACTTAGATGATTGCTTAATCTCGTCGATAATGGTTTGCGGCTTGATGATGAAGCCAACAAAAATGCAGGTCGCAATAGCCACAATAGGCATGAGTATTGAATTTGAAATAAAGTCAAAAAAGTCAAGCAAGGTGGAGCCTTCTCCCAGCGGCTGGATAAAGGAAAGCCCACTGTATCCTGCATTGATAATGATTCCTGCCACGACCAAAAACGCTGTAAAGATGCCGAGACATTTTTTGCGCGACCAACTTGTGGTGTCTTGGATATTTGAAACGCAAGCTTCTGTCAAGCTGATAGCACTTGTTAAGGCAGCAAAAAGCACCAACAAGAAGAAAACAAAGCCCACAATTTGACTGGCAGCGCCCATGTCTGCAAAGACTTCTGGAAGCGTTACAAACATCAAAGAAGGGCCTGCTTTTGCAGCAACTGCATCTGCAGAACCAAGTGCCAAAAATGCACCAGGAACAACCATAACACCAGCTAAAAAGCTTACGATAAAGTCAAAGCTTACAATTCGTGCAGAACTGGTTGTAAGGTTGTCTTTTTTGCTCACATAAGAGCCGTAAGTAATCATAATTGCCATAGCCAAAGACAAACTATAAAACATCTGACCCAACGCATTAATGACCAGCTCGGGGCTGAACTTTGAAAAATCTGGGATGAGGTAGTAAGCAAGACCTTCCATAGCTCCTGGTTGAGCCACGGTAAAGATTGCAATAGCCAGCGCCATAACAATTAGAGCAGGCATCATGATAAAGTTTGCTTTTTCAATACCATTTTTAACGCCAAGTGCTACAACACCAACGGTAAGCAGCATAAAGATGAGCATGAATACTTGGCTTGCAATTGGAGATGTAATAAAGCTTGTAAAAAATGTTCCAGCTTCTGTGCCAGCATCTGCAATGCTAGCTGCAGAATTAGTGACATAGGCTGTCAAGTACTTGGTAACCCAACCACCGATGATGCAATAATATGGCGTAATGATAAATGGGACAAGAACTGCTAAAAAGCCAATTGGCGCATAGCGTTTTCCGTAGGATCTAAATGCGCTAAAAACAGAGAGGCGCGATTTGCGCCCAAAAGCAATTTCGAGCAATAGCAAGCTCAAACCAAAGGTGAACACCAACACAAAGTAGGTGATTAGGAATGTTCCGCCGCCAAACTTGGCTGCTAAATAAGGAAAACGCCAAAGATTACCCAATCCAACAGCTGAAGCTGCTGCAGATAAGATAAATGCCCATTTTCCTGACCAAGTTGCTCGTTGTGAGTTTTCTGCTACATGTTTTTCTGGCTGCATGTTTGCCCCTTTTCTTGCAAATCCTTTACTTTTACTTTACCTTACGCGTTTTGCTTAGCTCTTGCTTGGCTTAGCTTGTGCTTTGCTTATTAGCGTTTTTGCGCCTTGCATTGCTTGTTTTACACTTTCACGCCTTGCATTGCTTTACGCGTTTTTATTTTGTTGTATCTTACTTGCGTGCACATTTTGGCGCATATTTCAGTGCAGATAACACGCCCTGTTACATTTTTGCCGTGCTTTGGCATGACTTGAAAAAATATACAAGAAATGTGCAAGCAGATAGTTTGATAATAATAGCATAGACATGCAGCACATAGGCACACAGCATGTATGAAACGAAACTTTAACGAAAATCGTTCTATTTTGTTGAAACTTTATGAAAAAATGCACACACTCGCCACAAATTAGCTCAAGGCGAGTCTAGACAAAGGGGCGAAGCGTGAAAAGCGTAGGTCCGCTAGGCGCGGACTTGAACTCGCCAAGCGTGAGCGAAAACCTAGCAAGCGCAAGGTCGCCAAATTCAAACCAAGCGCAAGCCTGCAAACACAAAGCAGCCCGCCAGTCGCAAGCGCAAGTGCAAACAAAAAAAGAACCTGCGCAAAAAGTGCACAGGTTCTTGGAATTTTTGGTGGAGGCGCGGAGAGTCGAACTCCGGTCCACGATAGCCCTTTAAGAGGTGTCTTCAAGCTTAGTCAAGTGTTCAAAAGAAGATGCACACGGCACATATGACAAGCGATGAGCATCTTTGCTGGTTAAAACTTGTTCTTAAAGCGAACCAACTACGCTAAAAGCTGCAATCCCCTTAAAATGATCCCGCAGAGCGCACAGGGATTTATGCGCAAATTAGGAGGGCTGAACTTAAATTAAGCAGCCAAGGCGACAGGGCTAGCCTGTGCACCCTTATAAGTTGTAACATTGCCAGTTAATTGGCTGTACCCCTGTTTAACGTGGCGAGGAGACCACGACTTGCTGCCCCTTGCAAAACTATCCTGTCGAAACCATGTCACCCCCGAGTTTCGAGCGTTGTCAATGCGCCCGCGCAACAAAAGCTAAAAAGCAAAAGCTAAAATGTTGCAACGTGTTCGTCAATAATACAAAGAAATCTATCAATATGCAATGCACTTGACTAAAGTGTTTATGAGTTGTTTATGAAGAGCTGGCGCAATTGTGAATGGCGCAATTATTAATGACGAACACCACGGTGGATAGCAACGTACGTTTGATGGCATGCCCCCACGCGCTTAAAAGTGACAAAGTATCGCAAAAGGTTTCAAGCCGCGCCAAGCATGGCATGCCGCGTCAGCAGTAACAAAAGTTGCCCACCAAAAAGCCCAGCTACGCAGCCAATAAGCTGGCGCAAGCAGAGCTATTTAATGTCATCAAGGCCGTGGTAGTCGGGGTCGTTTACGTTATTCATTTGGATATGGGTGTGATTTCCATTGTCGCCTTCTGCAGTATATTGCTTGAGCTGCATGCTTTCTCCAATGTATGCATAGACATCACGAATTTCTGCTAGCTCGCTCTCTCCTGCAACGACCGTATCCCCCTGCTTTACCGTAGGATTTTGCAAGTGGATTAACACGCAATCAAGATCACTTCTGCCCTCGGGTCTAATATGAATTTGAACGTCTGGATATTGGCCATAGAGCTGGTATTCTTTAACAAGCACAACCTCTCCAGAAACAGGCGCATACACCTTAGTACCAGGAGCTCCCCCGCAATCTATGGCACTCATCTGCGGACCTGCGCTCTCAGATCGAAACGTCCTGATAAACTGCCCCGTCATCCAAGCGTTTCCCGTTGGCTGCGTGCTTGGTCTGCGGCCAGTTCCATGCGCTGCCATTATTTCTGCATTGTTGGCTTCTGTCAGCTGTGTTGACAGCTGATACGCATAGGTATAGCTGGCATTATGAAAAAGCAGCTCGGTCAGATCCTCCATAGTCACCGCACAATGCATTTGCACGCCGTCCACCTCTGCCATAATTGGCGTTGGCAAAGAACGGTCATCTTTAACCAAAGAATTAACAGCGCCACTTATACCGTCATTTGGAGTAGAAGAATTGCTGCCCTTGCCCGTCAAAACGACAGAAGCAATAATAATAAGAGCAACCAAAACAAGCGCCGCAAACGCTATGACAATGCGCTTTTTATTCGAACCAGAACCCCTTTGCTCAACATAGCGCGCACGCTCAGAATATCTTTGGCGAACAGCAC
The DNA here is from genome assembly GCA_963616365.1 of Bacteroidaceae bacterium. GTDB lineage: Bacteria > Actinomycetota > Coriobacteriia > Coriobacteriales > QAMH01 > CAVAWX01. The sequence goes on along the minus strand of CAVEKR010000008.1, from coordinate 9,665 downwards.
GCTGCTGTTGTTGTCGCTGTTGTTGACTTTGTTGGCGAACAACCCGCGAGCCGTTTTGCTGGCGTTTTGCAGCATCTCTTTTTTGCTGACGAACACCCTGTTGTTGTTGCGCGGAGCTTTGCTGTTGACGCTGTTGTTGCTGCGCAGTTTGTTGTTGCTGCTGTTGCTGTATGGGATTTTGTTGGAAAACACCACGCTGCTGTTGAAGAGCGCTGCTTTGGCGCTGCTGTTGGAGCTGGGCAGCTGCTAATTGCTGTTTTTGTGCAGCTTGTTGCTGAGCAGCTTGCTGTTGGCGCTGTTGTTGAGCGGCGACTAACTGTTGCTGGCGTTGTTGGGCAGCTAATTGCTGCTGACGCTGCTGTTGCAATTGCCGTTGTTGTTGAGCAGCCGCTAATTGTTGTTGTTGTAATTGTTGTTGTTGACGTTGCTGCTGTTGAACAGCCATTTGCTGCTGCTGTAATTGACGTTGTTGTTGGGCAGCCACCATTTGTTGCTGCTGCAACTGTTGTCGCTGTTGTTGAGCAGCTACTTGTTGCTGTTGGCGCTGCTGTACCTGTTGTTGCTGGGCAGCCACTATCTGCTGTTGACGTTGCTGTTGCGCCTGTTGCTGTAATTGTTGCTGATTTTGTTGTGAACGAACAACCCGTAAGCCATTTTGTTGGCGTTGACGATTTGCATCAATTCTTTCATAAGCAAGAGCGTACTTGCTTTTGTAGTTCTTGTTATGTTTTTCAGACATGGATACTAGCTTAGCACTTCTTGCAGGTTTTCTTTGAAAATTTCTTGTGGATATTTTACTGAAGTAAATACAAGGCCTTTTGCTGGAGCATTTTCTCCTGCGGCGCGTCTGTCACATGAAGCTAAAACTTCTGCAACCCATTCAGGCGGCTTATTGCCTCTGCCTACCTGCACTAATGTTCCAACAATACTGCGCACCATAGAGTGCAAGAATGCTGTTCCTGTAATCTGTATGCAAATACATTCTTCTCCCAATTGATTTTCAGTAAAAATGTCAATGTTTAAAATTTTACGAACAGTATTCTTGTCTTTTGCAGACATAGCGCGGCAAAAACTTTTAAAGTCGTGTTCGCCAATTAAATATTTAGAAGCCACCCTCATTGCATCGATATCAAGAAACCCCCTATTCCACCAGCAAAAATCTTGCAAAAATAAGGGAGGCTTGAAGCCTTGAACAATTCGGTAAGTATATGTTCTAGAAATAACATCAAAACGAGGAGAAAAGTTAGCAGCTGCAAACTTCATATCATGAACTGCAATATCATCTCCTGTTATGGCATTAAGAGAAATCTGGAATTTAGAAAGCGTATACATTTGCGCTTCTGTTTTTGTTATAGGCCAGCTTGCAACTTGACCCAAAGCATGAACACCTGCATCTGTTCTACCAGCACAAACACTTAAAACAGGTCTTGCAATAACTGTGCTTAGAGCAGAATCGAGCTCGCCTTGAACAGTACGCAAACTTAGATCTTTTTGGCGCGCAAAACCGTTAAAGTTGGCGCCATTATAAGATAGAAAACAAACAAGCTGCACATCTGCTTGAACGTCTTCTTTAGCCTCTTTGACACAATTGCCATCTTGGGCGTTTGTGTCATCTTTGGCATTTGTGGCATTTTGCAAAGCTTGCGCCATACAAAACACCTCCTACATTCAAAACAAATGGACAGCTCACTAAAACATTAAAATTTTAATCAAACTGGCAGCCAAGTTATGCGCCACCACCATTCATGCGATGGCGCTACTTGTCTGTTATAATCAAACTTTATTTATTGCCCACCTTTGACCTGTGTTTACTTGTGCGGTTTGTTCCCATTGTGCGCACCGTGTTATTGCGCAAACGCAAAAGCAAACACGACAATCAAAAGCTCACAACGCCTAAAGCTTAATTTCAATATCTACGCCAGCAGGCAAATCAAGACGCATCAAAGAATCTACCGTTGTAGTGGCAGGATCTACGATGTCTATCAAACGCTTGTGCGTGCGCATTTCAAATTGTTCACGAGAATCTTTATTCACGTGTGGTGAGCGAATAACAGTATACATATTGCGCTCTGTTGGTAGCGGAATAGGTCCGCTAATTTTTGCACCCGTCTTATTGGCAGTGTCCACAATAAGTTTAGTTGACTGATCAACCAACTCGTGGTCATAGCCCTTCAGGCGGATGCGCATTTTTGTATTAGCCATAATATTTAGTCCTTTTCAAATCTTTACGCGATGCAAAAGCGTGGTGAACACATGTGCAGCAAGTCTTTAATCAAAAGCCGCGAGCGAACAGATGTCAATCGCGGGCAGCAAGCCCTTAATTGCGAGCCGCAAACTGCCAAAAGCAGCAAGTTCTCAACCGCGGGTCGCAACCCTTAGCCGCGAGCGGGCAATGTAACCAAAAGCCGCACCTACCGCAACCTGCCGCCAGAAGCTAAAAGCAAGCTCTCAATTAAAAGCCACAAGCCACCAAAGTGTTCGCCACCTTCTTTTGCGCGGAAAAACTGAGATTACTCAGCGCTTCCGCCTGCCTTACTTATAATTTCTGTTGCCACATTTTTTGGCACTGGCTCATAAGAACCAAATTGCATAGTATATGAAGCGCGACCTTGAGTTGTTGAACGAAGGTCGGTTGCATAACCAAACATCTCTGATAGAGGAACCTTTGCCTTAATAGCAATGGCGTTGCCGCGGTCATCTTGACCTTGGATTTGACCACGACGAGAGTTAAGGTTGCCCATAACGTCGCCCATGTACTCTTGAGGGGTCTCTACCTCTACATCCATAACAGGCTCGAGCAAGATTGGATCAGACTTTCTTAGAGCCTCTTTGATTGCCATAGAACCTGCAACCTTAAATGCTGCCTCTGAAGAGTCAACATCATGGTAAGAACCATCAACAAGCTCGACCAAAACGTCAAGCACTGGATATCCTGCAACAACACCAGTGTTGAGTGCTTCTGAGATACCTTTTTCGACGCTTGGAATGTATTCTTTAGGAATAGCACCACCGACGATTTTGTTTTCAAAGGTAAAGCCAGTTCCAGGCTCTCCTGGATACATGTTGATGATGGCATCGCCGTATTGACCACGACCACCAGATTGTCTGACAAACTTACCTTGAACGTTAAGTGCCTCATGACCTGGTTTTTCGCGATAAGCAACGCGTGGTTTACCAACGTTGCAATCCACTTTAAACTCGCGGCGCAAGCGGTCAATAATAATCTCAAGGTGAAGCTCGCCCATACCAGCAATAATGGTCTGACCTGTTTCTTCATCAGTGTGCACTTGGAAGGTTGGGTCTTCTTCTGCAAGTTTTTGCAAGCCAATGCCCATTTTGTCCTGCTCAGCCTTTGTCTTTGGCTCTACTGCAACGTCAATTACAGGATCAGCAAAGTCAATGGACTCTAAGATTACAGGATGGTCCTCATCACACAAGGTCTCACCTGTTGTGGTGTTCTTCAAACCAACAACTGCAACAATGTCTCCAGCATCGCAGCCATCGACATCAATCTTTTCTGCAGCGTTCATCTCGAGCAAACGGCCAATGCGCTCCTTTTTGCCATTGCAAGCATTGAGTGCATAAGAACCAGAATCAAGATGTCCAGAATAAACACGAATATAGGTGAGTTTTCCAACAAATGGATCAGTCATAATCTTAAATGCCAAAGCAGAGAAAGGCTCTGACTTGTCAGCCTTGCGGGTCTCTTCTCCATCTGTATCCGGATTAACACCGCTAACAGGTGGAATATCCAAAGGACTTGGCAAATAATCAACAACAGCATCCAAGAGCTCTTGAACACCCTTGTTTTTATAAGCAGAACCAACAAAGACCAAGTTGAGCTCGTTAGAAATAACGCCCTTACGGAGTGCTGCTTTGACCTGTGCAATGTCTGGTTCTTCGTCCATGAGGAGTTTTTCCATCAAGTCATCATCAAAATCTGCAGCAGCCTCTAGCAAAGCAGAACGGCACTCAGCAGCTTTTGCGGTGAACTCGTCTGGAATAGCATCGAGCTTTTCTGGATAAGTCATACCCTTATCATCTGCTTTAAAGTCCCAAGCAGTATTTGTGACCAAATCCACAACGCCCCAAAAGCCATCTTCTGCACCCATTGGCAACTGTGCTGCAATAGCATTAGCACCAAGGCGCTCCTTCATGGTATCGATTGCGTGGAAAAAGTCTGCGCCAACTCTATCATATTTGTTGATAAAGGCAATGCAAGGAACATTGTAGCGCATAGCTTGACGCCAAACTGTCTCAGATTGAGGTTGAACACCAGCTACAGCGTCAAATACAGCAACAGAGCCGTCCAAAACGCGCAAAGAACGCTCGACTTCTGAAGTAAAGTCAACGTGTCCTGGGGTGTCAATAATCTGGATGCGGTATGTGCCGCCTTCTTTGTCCCAATAGCAAGTGGTAGCAGCAGAAGTAATGGTAACGCCGCGCTCTTGCTCTTGTTCCATCCAGTCCATGGTGGCAGCGCCCTCATGAACCTCACCGATTTTATGAGTTTTACCTGTGTAGTATAAGATACGCTCTGTAGTGGTAGTCTTACCTGCGTCAATATGAGCCATAATACCAATATTGCGCGTATCCTTTAATGGAGTTTTCTTAGCCATAAATTATCCCCCTTAGAAACGATAGTGTGAAAATGCGCGGTTGGCTTCTGCCATCTTATAAACATCTTCACGTTTTTTCACGGCAGCGCCAGTTCCATTTGCAGCATCCATAATCTCTGCTGCAAGGCGAGCTGACATGCTGCGTTCTTTGCGTTCACGAGAATAATTTACCAACCAACGAATAGCCAAAGTGGTGGATCTACGTGCGTTTACCTCGGTTGGAACTTGATAAGTTGCACCACCAACACGGCGAGGCTTTACCTCTACCTTAGGGCTAATATTCTCAATTGCTTTTTTGAAAGTAGGCAATGGCTCTTTGCTGGTCTTTTCTTCGATAATATCAAAAGCACCATAAACAATAGATTCTGCAACGGACTTTTTGCCGCTGAGCAAAACCTTATTGATGAGCTGGGTAACAAGCCTATTATTATAAACAACATCCGGCGTGATTTCACGACGAACGGCTGCATTACGACGTGGCATACGTTTCCTCCTTTACTTCTTTGGCCTTTTAGCGCCATAACGGCTGCGGCTTTGCATACGGTCAGAAACGGCTGCGGTATCGAGTGCACCACGAATTATTTTATAGCGAACACCAGGAAGGTCCTTAACACGACCACCGCGGATGAGCACCATGGAGTGCTCTTGCAAATTGTGTCCAATGCCTGGAATATAAGCGGTAACTTCCATACCGTTTACCAAGCGGACACGAGCAACTTTACGCATAGCCGAATTTGGCTTTTTAGGTGTTGCCGTATAAACGCGTGTACAAACGCCGCGTTTTTGCGGATTGCCCTTGAGGGCCGGCGACTTAGATTTATCTGCCGCCTTGGCGCGCCCTTTGCGCACCAGCTGATTAATGGTAGGCAATTCATTCTCCTTTACTTACTCGTTTGCCTGTGTATAAATGTTTCAACGCATGTTGAAAAAAGGGTTGCGCTCGATTTTTATGGCGAACACCACGCTTGTTGTAGGCGTTGCCTTACAGCAGGTGTCGTTTATGGCGTGCCCTCACAGTTGCTGTGGGCGTTGCCTATGGCGAACACCACACGCGAAAGTAAACCTGTGTTCAAATGTGGCGCAAATCCCTTGGGAACATACATTTGCGCAGCTTAAAGACTTGATTTAGGTATTATTTCTAAGGAAAGCCCTAAAGACGCGCGAGGAGATACAATACGCCTTAAAAGCAGGCGTGTCAAACGCCACGCACCCGCGTGTATCCACGATTTCCATAAAACGTACATATTTGGGTGCGAGCGCGCAGGTTTTGTGATGTGAACGCGGGTGGAAATGCACAAAGTCCTAGCGTGGGCTTGCGCGATTAAGTGCTTTGCGATTGCCAAAACACCGCAGCTTAAAGCCCATTGGCAGGCAAGACTGCTAGGCAAAAACGCTGCCTGCCCAACCAGCCACCAGCTAGCCAACTACTTGGTGGTCGAAGTACCACCGCGGCTTGGAACAGGATTCTTGGAGCTTGAAGAGCTAGAATCCTTAGAGGAGTCTTTAGATGTATCCGTTGAAGACTTATCGTCTTTGGTGCTAGTACCATCTTTGGTTGAAGTACCTGTATCAGTGCCTGCAGCAGTAGAAGTTGTTGCATCGCTCTTAGAATAGCTGCTCTCGTCAACCTTTTTCTCCGATGTCTTAACACCGTTTTTATATGTGATGACATAGGTTTGAACGCTGTAGTCATCGCTTGTATCAGAAGTTCCAACAATGCGAGCAACCACATCACGAGTAATACCTGGCGTGGTGTTCTCCCCGCTAATTGTCACAGTAACAGTTTGACCTTTAGCCTCTGCATTGACAGTCATCTCTGTTGGATAAGGATTCTTGATTTTTAGGTCCCCTGTGGCCTCAAGACCAGTTTCTATATAGTCACACGGAGTGGTGCTTGGATGACGTGTAGTAACAGTAAGACCTGCTTTAAGAGCTGCATTATAAAGAGCACTTGTGACTTGTGCAACACCATCAGCATCTACTGCAGCATTAGATGCAGCACGCGTTTTTGTAGTGCGAAGCGGATATGTTTCTACGTAATCGTTTAGCAAAGTGCTCATAGTAAACACTCCGCGCTCTGCCTCAATTTTAGTGCCGTTAATTGCCTCGGCTGCGATTTGTAAGTTTTGCGAACGCAAAAGGTCTGTGCTTTCAGAGCTTAGCTCTGTTTTTGCCAGCTCTACAACATTGCCTTGATTTTGTGTATCTTGTTGCTCTTCTTCTTGAGTTGCCACAGATGGATTGATTGCTTGAATGCCATAAAGACCAACACCAGCAAAGACCATGGCAATACCAATAGCTACGCTAACAAAAGCTGTTGCTATTATTTTTGGCATTCAATAACCTTTCTTAGCTGGTGTTTTTTAGCCGCTACACAAACTTCTTAACGCTAGGCGCGCCTTGAAGAAATTCCTTTTTTACAAGTTTTTTATAACTTTACTATTGTAGCGGATATAAAGGTTGCCTTCCCCAACTTTTGTTGAGGAAGGCATTATTCACATTCTTGTAACTTTTTTGTATGCTAAAAATCTATAGGCGCCTTGAACGTTCAAGCGACTTGGGTGTTCGTCATTATTCTGAATCAGCATCGCCGTCTGAAACGGCTCCATCATCATCAGAAGCAGGTGCAGTTGCGCCACCGATAAACTCATCTTCTGCTGGGATTGGCTTTTCAGGAGCGCCGATGAACTCTTCTTCTGAAGGAGTTTTTGGCATACCGATGAGCTCTTCTTTGCCATAACCTGGACCTCCGATTAAATCGTCGACTAAGTGGCTGTGAAGCCCAGCAAGCTGCGCGGCTGCAGGATCTGTTTGACCTGCGGCTTGAGCAGCATTGCTTGCGCCTTCGACGGACTCACTTGTAATGCCAAAGCCCTGCCCAAACAATGGGTTTCCGATGAGCTCTTCATATTTTGAAGCCTCGGTCAAGCTTGAAGAGTTGAGCGGCGCGCCAATTAGGTCATCTGGATCTGCGCTATAGCTGCGTGGAACCTCTCCGCCAATGTATTCAAGCTCTGAAGGATAAAGGCTGTCAAGCAGCTGCACGGCATCGAGCTCTTCTGGTTTTTCGTCCAAGATGATATCGCTCAAGTCCTTTGCTGCCAAACCAGCGCGCAGCTCTTCTATAGCCTTGTTTCCAATGCCTTCTATGCGCAAGAGCTGGTCTTCTGTCTTTCCGACCAAGTCTCCAACTGTCTCAATGCCAGCCTCAGAGAACTTATTTGCCCAGCGCTGAGAAACGCCTAAGTCATCAAAGAGGTAAAGTTTTGCCTGCTCAGGGGTTACCATTGAACGCAATTGAGCGCTTAGCAAGGTATTGCCATGAAGCCCGTTGATAAAGTTGCCATAGATGTCTCTTCCATCATGCTGCAAGTCTTCTGGCTTTGGAAGTTTTTTCTCATTCTCGTAAAGCTCAGGAGATGCCCAATCTGGCAGCTCGTCGCTCACGTTTGTCTCGTAAGTAACCTTTTTGCCCTTATAAATAAGCTGCAGGTCGCGATAACGCTTAAGACCTGTACCAGCAGGAATAGGCTTACCAATAATAACGTTTTCTTTCAAGCCAACTAGGTGATCCACCTTGCCCTCAATTGCGGCATCGGTTAGCACCTTGGTTGTCTCTTGGAAAGAGGCTGCAGACAAGAAAGAATCAGTTGCAAGAGAAGCCTTGGTAATACCCAAGATAAGAGGTCGTGCAACTGGGACCTCTCCGCCTTCAAGCATAATGCGCTGGGCTTCTTCTGCAAACTCGTAATTATTGATTTGCATGCCAGGCAAATACTTGCTATCTCCTGCGCTAACAACGCTTACTTTGCGCAGCATCTGACGTGCAATAACCTCAACGTGCTTATCGTTAATGTCTACACCTTGAGATTGGTATACGCCTTGTACCTGTTCGACAATATAGCGCAAAGTTGTTGCAACATCTGTCAAACTCAAAAGCTCATGTGGGTCAATGGAACCTTTAGTAAGCTGCTGACCAACCTTAACATGGCACATATCTTTTATGCCGTCCATGAGTTGGGTTTGCAAATAGACTTCGTACTCAATAACCTCGCCATCATCATTGGTGATGGTAAGAATCTTGCTGTCCTTAGTGTTTTTGACTTGCAAAGTTCCATCAAGCTCAGAAAGCACTGCCAAACCCTTAGGTCTACGTGCTTCAAAAAGCTCTGTAACACGAGGCAAACCGTGGGTAATATCAGCACCTGCAACACCACCTGAGTGGAAGGTCTTCATTGTCAGCTGAGTTCCAGGCTCACCAATGGATTGAGCAGCAATAATACCAACAGCAGTACCCAAATTGACAGGACGTCCAGCAGATAAATCATAGCCATAGCATTTTTGGCAAACGCCCTTATGAGCATGGCAAGTCATCAAGCTGCGGATTTTGATAGTCTCAACCCCGTTGTCCACAAGGTTTTGCAACATTTCTGTATCGCGCACATACTCGCCTGCCTCATAGAGTACCTCTCCTGTTTCAGGATTGGCTACATCTTCTGCTAAGCAGCGACCAATCAAGTTTACGTTTGGCTCGGTGAGTTTTTCTCCAGCCTCGTTTTCTTCGTTCTTCTCTTTTAAGATTGGAAGAACAAGACCATCAGAAGTACCACAATCAAGCTCGTGGATAATAACATCTTGAGCAACATCAACAAGACGGCGTGTCAAATAACCAGAATCCGCTGTACGCAATGCAGTATCTGTCAAACCTTTGCGCGAACCATGTGTTGAAGTAAAGTACTCCAAAACGCTTAAGCCCTCGCGGAAGTTTGCCTTAATTGGGCGGTCAATAATCTCACCTTTAGGGTCAGACATAAGACCACGCATACCAGCAAGCTGCGAGATTTGCTTCATGTTACCACGAGCACCAGAACTAGACATCATGTAAATTGGGTTGAACGGATCAAAGCTCTTTTGCATGGCGTTTGCCACGTCTTCATTAGTGGCAGTCCATATATCTACTACCTGACGATGTCTATCTTCTGGGGTTACATAACCCATCTCGTATTTTTCTTCTAAAGTGTCAACCTTTTTATCTGCAGCAGCTAA
>CAVEKR010000007.1:0-15279 GCA_963616365.1 Bacteroidaceae bacterium | reverse complement strand
AGCTCAAAGAGACTTAAATAAGCTTTAAGCAGCTAAACGCTACTAGATTCAAATGCGATTAAGCGCAACTAGGCGCTAAAAGCACTGAGTAGAAAAGCTTGCCAGCTTTAGCCTTGCCGACCTTAGCCTTAGCGGCTTTAACTAAGCGCGAACAACCTTGTCTGCTTTGAGGCATTTGGCGCAAACATTTGCCTTGCGCACAGTTCCATTTGCATCCTTGATTGTTACCTTTTGGATGTTTGGACGAAAAATACGATTAGTAACACGATGTGAGTGGCTCACATTGCGTCCAGCAGCAGGACCCTTGCCGCATATTTCGCATACCTTTGACATGCTAAACTCCTTAACTGTTCTTTTTTAAATTGCTCAAATTGCAGAGCAACTGTTTTTATACCTGTGTGTTCATGAAAAGTGCCTGCACTTGCGCAACGCCTACGCAAAGCCTTAAGCTTAACGTCTGCGCAAAAAACATTTGCGCCCGTACAAAAGCTCATGCTTACATCAAAGACACTCATGTCCACGCGAGAAATATTACCCGCGCAAAGAAGCATTTGTGCCCTTTCATGCCCACGCAAACATAAAATTATACTACTAAGTCCCCAGCTTGCAAAGAAAAATTTTTAAGGATTTTTTGCGAACGATTACACCTGCGCCGATATGCTATAATGGCTACAAACGTATGTAAAGAAAGGCAGGTTGAACATATGCTGTATCAACTGATGAACAAAGACAAGGTTGTTGCAACCTATGAAGAAGAGCAACGCTTGGCAGACTTTAAGTATAAAGAAGTCGAGCGCTTTGACCCTTATTTTCCTTATGGCTTTCTTGATATAAACGATTGGATTGATGGAAGGCAAATTGCAAAACATAGGGTAGCAATTGAAAAACTAATGCACGATATGGGAATGACAACGCGCAAGGACTTTATTGCAATGGCTCGTTGCTTATCGCTTACTGACACTTTTTGGATGAAGCGGGAAAACGAAGATTTGAAGTGGGATAATGTTTCTCTTTATCAAAACCCTTTTGATGACGTAATTGCACGGATTGCATTTGATGGAACAGGAATGTATGGAAGACAAAACTCCCCAACATCTCCTGAATACGCAACCTCTGGTTCTTTTGAAAAATGCTGGATTCGCGATGACGATGGCATTTTCCTTCTAAAACGCGGCTTAACAGGGTTTGCAAATGTTGGCTTTGAACCATATTCAGAAAAACTTGCATCAGATTTACTAGATGCGGCAAATATCAAGCATGTGCCCTACACGCTATTAAAGTTTCATAAAAAACTTGCTTGCAAATGCCCTTTGTTTACCTCAGAAAAGGCAGGGTTTGTTTCTATTCACAGATTTTATGAAGGTAATTTTGACATTGACGATGTGCTTGAATTTAGTTCTGAACACAATTCAGAAGAGCGCTTTAGAGAGATGATTGTTTTTGACGCTGTAATGGCAAACGTTGATAGACATGCAGGAAACTATGGCTTTCTTGTTGATAATGACACTGGAGAAATTCTAGAGATGGCACCGCTTTTTGATCACAATATGGCATGCCTGCCTTATATGATGCAACAAGATGACTTTGATGACTACCTAAGCCATCTTGGTCCTAAAATTGGCGGAAACTTTGTAAGCATTGCAAAAGCGCTTATGACATCTAAAATCAAAGCAAAACTTATCGAACTCAAAGATTTTGAATACCAAGACCCTGGTTTTGACTATCCTCAATGGAAACTCGATGCGCTAAACCGCCTAAAAGAAGTGCAAATCAAAGCTATCCTAGCCTAAAGCGCCACTTTAAAACGCCACAAGAATTTTTTGCTGTGGGGGCACGCCCGCCTCGCCTAAGCACCTTTTACTGTGGCGTTCGCCTGCCTATAACGCCTACAACAACTGTGGTGTTCGCCCGCCTAAAACGCCCACAACAACTGTGGGGGCACGCCCACCTAATTTTTCAAGGAATTTATAGGAGCAGGAAAACGCCCGCCTCTGTGCGCAAAAACCGTGCCAGCGTGAGCGTTAACTGGCATTACGGGAGCGTCTCCTAAAAGCCCACCAAAATGCAAGACGTCGCCGCATTTTTTGCCGATGGCAGGAATAACGCGCACCGCCGTTGTTTTATTGTTGATGAGGCCGATAGCTGCTTCATCTGCGATAATGCCAGCGATTGTCTCTACAGAAGTGTCCCCAGGAATAGCAATCATGTCAAGTCCGACAGAACAAACGCAAGTCATTGCCTCGAGTTTTTCTAAAGAAAGCGCCCCGTCTTGAGCTGCCCTTATCATGCCGGCGTCTTCGCTCACGGGAATAAAAGCACCAGAAAGCCCGCCAACACTAGAACTTGCCATAACGCCGCCCTTTTTGACAGCGTCATTGAGCAGCGCTAATGCAGCAGTTGTGCCTGGTCCTCCAACTTGACCCACGCCGATTGTCTCTAGAATGTCTGCCACACTGTCTCCGCGAGCAGGCGTTGGCGCCAAACTCAAATCGAGAATGCCTTTTTGATACCCCAGTCGCTTTGCGGCCTCGCGAGCAATGAGTTCTCCAGCACGAGTAATCTTAAAGGTCGTAGCCTTAATAGCCTCTGCAATTTCTGTCATAGAAGCATCTTTTGGCATGTCTGCCAGCACCGCATGCACAACACCAGGACCAGAAACGCCAACATTTATGACCTCGTCAGCCTCTCCACTGCCATGCATGGCTCCTGCCATAAAAGGATTGTCTTGCACCATATTACAAAAAACAACCAGCTTAGCACAGCCAAGAGATTGATCGTCAGCAGTTTTTTCTGCCGTCTCTTTGACAACTTGAGCCATGCGCAAAACCGCGTCCATATTAATGCCCGCGCGCGTAGAACCAACATTTACGCTGGCACAGACCGCCTCGGTTTCTGCCATAGCATGCGGAATGCTATCTATAAGACGCCTGTCAGAATTGCTCGCGCCCTTTTGCACGAGAGCAGAAAATCCGCCGACAAAATTAACGCCAACCTCTTTACCTGCCCTATCCAGCGCCACAGCAATTGGCGTCAAATCCTGCGCGCTGCAAGCTCCGCAAATCTCGGCAATCGGCGTTACAGCCACGCGCTTATGAATAATCGGAATGCCGTATTCGCGCTCGAGCTGCTCGGCACACGGCACAAGGTCTTGCGCCGCGCTCGTCAGGCGGTCATAGACCCTACCAGCCATAATGTCAATATCTTCATGAACACAAGCACGCAAATTCAGCCCCAAAGTAATGGTGCGAATATCAAGATGCTGCTGAGTTACCATCTCGAGCGTTTCAGTTACATTTTGTACTTGTACAGTCATGTTTCATTTCCTTTTGCTAGTTTTAATGGCGAACACCACGGGTGCTTTGCCTTTGCCGTTTTTGTTTTTCGATGGCGAACACCACAGTGGTTTGTGCTCACTTTGACGGCAAACGCCCTGCTAGGGTATGCCGTTTATTTTATGGCGTACGACCACGGGCGTCTTGCACATCAAAACTCTTATGGCTTTTGCGCCCACAGCTTATCAAAGCAAGCTTGCAATTTTTGAAGAAGTTCGTGGTCATTATCATCTTGGCAGATAATTAAACCGAACTCATCACTGGTTGCAAAAAAAGCCTCTGAGCGTTCCATAAGCTCTTCTGTATTAAAGGGCTGACCTGTTTCAATATCATTTACTTTGACCCTAAATGTTTCAAGCAAATCTGCTGTAAACTTTTCTATGGCAGATGGACTTGGAGAAAAATGCAGCACACTGCCATCTTTGAGCACCGCCCACAGGCAGGCTTGATCTCTACCGTCGTGTTCGCCATTATAAAAAGTAACTTTTTGTTCTTGGAACATGTCATACAGCATGTCTCGAGTTAGAACAAAGGGCTCGCGCACGTCTTCTACTATCATTGCCATTTGACCGTCGCCTGCAGGATCAATTGTAATCTCAAGGACGCCGTCAGGCTTTTTAGAAAACTTATTGGCAATCTCAAAGCCTAAGCGCTCGGTAATCCAAGCAGAAATTGCAGGTCCTATAGTGTATCCTGACAAGCTGCGAACACGCCTGTTAAAAAGCTGCAACATGCCATTTCTGTAGCCCCAGCGCAACGTGAGCTTTTGTGCTGGCAAGTTTTTTTCTCGCCACTCTTTTTCTGTGATTTGAGGCAGATGCCCTATGACCTTGGCATTACTTGCAATGTCAACGGGATGTTCACCAGCGTTTTTATCAGCGGCGCAAGCGGGTTGTTTATCAGGCGCATTATCTGCGGCGCAACTGGGGTGTTCGCCAGCATTTTGCTTTTGGTCAATCACATTTTTGCTCATAATATTACCCAAAAACTAATGCCTAAAATGCCTGTGTCCAGTAAAGACCATGGGGATTTTTGCTGCATCGGCACATTCGATTGAAAGCTCATCGCGGATGGAGCCACCTGGCTGAATAAGAGCTATGCAACCTGCGTCTCGAACAACTTCCAATGTATCAGGAAACGGCAAGAAAGCATCGCTTCCAACAACAGCACCTTGCGCTTTTTTGCCCGCTTGTTCAACTGCAATGCGAGCAGAATTTACGCGGTTTGGCTGACCTCCGCCAATGCCTACTGTGGCATGATTTTTTGTAAGAACAACCGCATTGCTTTTTACGCACTTTGCTGCCTTCCAAGCAAAAAGGAGTTCATCCATCTGCTCTTTTGTTGGCTGCGTTTTAGTTGGAACGCTAAAAGTTGATTCATTTTCTAGCACAGCATCGCTATCTTGTACCACAATGCCGCCCTCAATACTGCGGACATCTTGGGTGTGCCCTGGTTTATTTATGCCGCCAGTTTTTAATATGCGCGCATTCTTTTTTTGCTTGAAAATTTCAAGAGCGCCCGCTTCGTAATCTGGAGCAATTACAACCTCTATAAATTGCTTGTTTTCTTCTACAATTTGACGTGCGGTTTTTTCTTCTACAATGCTATTAAATGCCATGACGCCACCAAAAGCACTGACAGAATCGCACTCAAATGCCCTTTGGTAAGCATCAACTTGGTTTTTTGCTTGGGCTATGCCACAAGGAGTCAAATGCTTGATGATTACGCAGGTAGGGGTATCAAAATCAAATTCGCGAACAGAAGCCCAAGCTGCATCTGCGTCAAGATAATTGTTATAGCTTAGCTCTTTTTCTCCTTGCACTTGTTGTGCATTTGCTAGGCTAAACTCATTTAAACCAGCACATTTTCCCGTTGCAGTCAATTTATAAAAAGCTGCTTTTTGATGTGGGTTTTCTCCATAGCGCAAAACTTGTTCACGCTGCAAGAATAGACGCTTGTCTTTTGAAAAAGCGGTTGCGTTTGAGAAGGCAGCTGCGTTTGTGCTGGGGTGTTCGCCATTAAATTGAGAAGCGTTTTGGGCGGTCTCCTCATTTTGAGAAGCGCCTACAGTGGCGTCCTCGTTTTGAACAGTGTCTCCAGCAGCGCCATCAGCAGGAAGTTCTTTTGCCAGCTCGTTTTCTAGCCATTGATAAATTGCATTGTCATAAGCACTTGTTTTGCGAAACACCTCAAGAGCCAGCCGCTTACGAGTAGCCAAGGTTGTAGCGCCATTGTTTTTGCGCATTTCAGCCAAAACGAGGGAATAATCTGCAGGGTTGGTAACGACTGTTACGCTTTCATGGTTTTTTGCAGCGCTGCGCAACATTGCAGGTCCACCGATGTCAATATGCTCTATGGCATCTGCAAAATCGACGTTTTCTTTGGCGACGGTCTGCTCAAAAGCATAAAGGTTGACAACGACCAAATCTATTAAAGAAATGTCATGTTCAGCTGCTTGTTGCATATGTGCTTGGGAGCGACGCCTTGCAAGGAGTGCTCCGTGAACCTTTGGATGCAGGGTCTTTATGCGACCGTCCATCATCTCTGGAAAGCCTGTAAAATCCTCAATCATAGTGACCGAAAGACCAGCTTCTTGCAGCACTTTTGCCGTGCCGCCAGTACTGATAATTTCAACACCAAACTCATCTATTAGCTTTTGTGCAAATTCAACAATCCCTGATTTATCTGTTACAGAGATAATAGCACGTTTAATCTGTGAATTTTCCATTTATCTACACACTATCAATCTATACATTGCCAACTATATTTATAAACTGGCAGCCCTGTTTGCGTATTGCTAGCTGCGCCTATACATTAGCAATTATACTTACATATTGGCAGGTTCGCTTACGCATTGCCAGCCACATTTACGCGTTATCAGTCTGCACGCCGACACTTGCGACTAGACGTTATCAATTATGTCTAGCACGATGTCTGTAACTTGCTCTAGCTGGTCGCTTTCTACAATGTCGACCGTGTCTGTTGTCCAATGCCAACCAACTGGAGCAACATCATCAATGCCCATGATGGTGATTGCTCGCATTCCTGCAACTAGAGCAGGTGTTGCATCTGTGTCACGCCATTCCATTTTTTGGGAACGCGCCTCGTGCCCTAAAATGCTTTGACTTGCTTGGCGAGTAAGTGTTTGCAATCTTCTGTCTGAGCGGTGAACATTGCCACAGCCTTCTGTAGAAAGATAGCTTATCTCACCTGTTCCAATGCCTTCAAGGTTGATTATCAACGCACCACGGAGTTCGCCAGCATGAAGCTCAAGGAAGTTTTTCATGCCGTGGTTTCCTGCAGAAGATGCACCAAGACCAACAAACCAAATTTCTTTTTCTACTGTATTGTCGCTGGCAGCCATATTCATAACAGACTCGCGGATTTCTGCAGCACGCTTTTTTGCAGCAGAAATAGCTTGAGCACCAAAAGAGCCACCTTCTTGCTCTTCTTCTACATCTGGCGTGGCGTTTCCTGCAACGCTTGCAATCTCGTCAAAACCTAGGTCATCATCGCTGCTAGAAGAGCCAGACCCATTAAAGTTAGAGCCGCTAAAGTAGGAGCCGCCCTTCCAGTCATCATCGCTGCCCCAAAGGTCATCTCCGCCATTGCCGAACAAATCGTCATCGTCTTTGTTCTTCTTTTTCTTGCGGCGTCCAATGCGCTTGAAGATTCCTGTCATGCCATCGACCGCATTGTGGAAACGAGATTCTTGCATATTAAACTCAAAGTTATTTTGACGTGGAGCAAATAAATCATCATCTAAAGTATCATTATCGGGTTCTGGAGAGTTAGAAACAAAGTCTTGTTCGCCCAGACTTGCCACATCTTTTGATGGTTTAACAGGCTTAAAAGCACCAGTAGTAGAATCGATTGCAGGAAATGAACCTGTCAAAGTTGGAAAACTGCTGCGTGAAGAAGCGCCCACGATATTTGAATCGTCTTCTAGTGCAGGCATTCTGCCAGATAAAGCAGGAGAACTTTGCATATAATCTGCATCCATGCCTGCATCATCATAACCAGCAGGTCCTGATTGCGGGGTATCCTCATACACAGAAGTTACTGCAGCAGCTTGGCGCGATGACATAAGCGCAGAAGCTTCCAGCTCATCTCCCGCAGGAGCTACAGTTGGTTTAAAGTTTTCATCCACTTTGCGCTTTGACGGCTTGCGCTTATCTGCTTGAGAACGTAGCTGCTTTTTTGGCTTGGCTGCCATTTCTTTTTTAGCGTTGCGCTCTTTTGGTTGATGTTCTTGATTTGGCGACTTGTCTTTTTCTCCTGATTTAGAAAGGTCTGCGCTCTTCTTTTCAGAATCTCCAATGCTTGGGAGTAAAGAAGACAAGCCTTTTAGGAGGCTTTCGCGCTTGTCGTTCTTGCTTTGTGCGGCTTGCGTTTGTGGGGCTTGCGCGGGCTGCGTGACCTGGGTTTGTGCTGCTTCTTCGCCCTGTGCGCCTTGTGTTTGCGCTTTTGGCGCGACGCCAAAGTCAGATTCTGGTATTGTCTCAATATCGGATTCACTTGGTTTGCCTGAAACATTGAGAACAGCTATGTTGTCTTCTGATTTAGCTGCCTCTTCTTGCGTGCCTTGTGTCTTGGCGTCTTGTTGTACGCCTTCTTGTGTATCTTGTGTATCTGAAGTATCTGTTGCTTTTGCGCTAGCGCTAGTTTCAGTTTCAGTTTCAGCGCCAGCACTGTTAGGAGCGTTTTTAGCGCCACTACCTGCAGCCTCTTTATCTTGAAGCTCTTCTGAAGGTACAGGGGTTAGCTTTGACTTATCTTTTTCAGCGCCTTTTGATTGAGCGCTGGCTGCGTCTTCTTCGGCGGCTGCGCTAGCTGCGCTCTTTGCACTGTCTGCGCTAGACGCCGATTCTTGAGAGCTTGATTTGCCCTCTGCTTTGTTATCAGAGCTAGCACTTGCATCAGCATTGCTACCAGCCAAATCTTTTGCAGCATCAGTACTTATGACTTCGGTTTTTGGAGCACTGGCGCTAGTAGGAGCAGCAGCACCACCTGCGCTACTTACACCGCTTGCCTTGCCAGCATTTTTATCTTTTGAAGGCTGGTCTTTTGCAATTTGTTCATCTTTAACAGATTCATCCTTGCTAGCTTGCTTTTTTACACCAGTGCCAGCTGGAGAATCGATTAATAGATCATCGATTGACTCGTCAATTCCAACAAGCTCATCAAGGTTATTCAAAGAACCTGCAGCGGAGGCCCCTTGCGCACCAGCAGCAGCTTGCGTGCCAGCCGCACCAGCCGCTTGTTGAGCTCCTACAGGTTGTAGCTGCGATGTTTTTTCTGAAGGATCTATTGCTTGATCTGCGCCAGCAACGTTTGTAACTTGTGCCTGAGGAACACCAGGGCCAGCAGGCACATCTGTCATGCCTGCTTGTTGAGCAAGTACTGCTTTTCTTTGAGCAATCAATTGCTGAGATGCAATTTCTGCTTGGCGCTGCGCTGCATTAGCTGCTGCCTGTTGAGCTGCTTGCTTTACAGCAAGTTGCGCTGCTGCTTGTTCTTGCTGAATCCTTTTTTCTTCTTCTGCAGCTGCTTTTTGAGAAGCCTCATCCCCACAAGGAACATCGGCAAAACGAGAACGCAATGTCTTTTTCTCGTCATTTTTATTTTTCTCTGTCTCGAGCTTTTTCTTTTCTTCTAACTCGGCAGCCTCAGCTTGTGTTTGAGCTTCAATTTCTTGTTCAGCTTTTCTCTTGCCAGCTGTATACCAAGAAGGTAGATTTGACTTTTTTGTTGATGTTCCATAAGAAGTAACATGTGTTTTTTTGCTTTGCGCTGTTTGCGGAGCTTGCTGTGCGGCACCTGCTTGCTGTGCAGTACTTACTTGAGCACCCGCACCAGCCTGCGCACCTGCTTGCGCGCCCGTGCCCGCTTGTACCTGGTTTATAGCAGAAACTTGCATTGCTGCTGTATCTGCAGGACTTTGTCCTTGCAAAGCACCTTGTTGCGCTTGTGCGCCTGCCATTTGCGCAGCCGCCGCTTGAAGAGCAGCTGCATCTTGAGCACCTGCACCTGCTTGACCAGCGGCAATTTGAGCGCCGTCCGCGCCTGCTGCCACACCAGCACCTGCAGCTGCACCAGCCACGCCAGCGCCAGCAACAGTACCATCAACACCTGCAATAGCGCCAGTAGCACCAACTCCGAGCGCGTCCTGACCAGTGCCAGCAGCGCCGAGCTCGCCAGAAGCCCCAACAGCCCCAGCAACACCGCCGCCAAGAGCTGCACCAGCCACGCCAGCGCCAGCAGCGCCACCAATACCGCCGTCAATACCAGCGCCCGCCACAACGTCAGCACCACCAGCAACGCCCCCAGCAGCATCAAGAGCACCAGAATTATTAGGGTCAAAAATCACTCCCGTAGCAGCTGGGTCTTGAGATAAAACGCCATCAGGCGGCAAAGCTCCTTCAATTGGAAGATCTGCTTGGAGAGCAGAATTATCAAGTGCTCCCGTGGCTTGGTTGATAGTATCTTGTTCAGCTTGACGCTGCTCTTTTAACTGCTTGCGCTTGGCGCTTTCTTGCGGGTCAAGTATGCCTCTAGCAACTGCTAACATAACTGCCAAACCTGATGCGTTATCGTTTGCACCAGAAATAAAAGGCATAAAACGGTGAGCAATAATATCAAGTGCTGCAAGTAAAATAACAACGCAGCCAATTAAAGCAATAATCCACAAAATCAAATCAACCACATCTGGCCAAGGCAAAGGAAGCAAGCGCAGCAAAGCCAAAATGGGCAGTATGGGCATTATGTAGCTGATAACTTTTTTGATTAAGGGAAGACGTTTAACAACTTGTGGAGAGCCAGCAAATTCTGCACGAACAGTATCTGTATGAGCAAGAATAACAATGCGACGGCGGCGTCTTTCTCTAGAAGCACTCTCTGGCAAATATCGCGCAACAACGTTTTGAGAAATACCATTGGTGCGCATACGGCTAAGTAGCGGATGACCGCTGTGTTCGCTATGATATAAAAACCAGCCAACAAGAGCCAAAATAAAGCCAAGCACAGATAAAGTTACACCAATATTGGGTGCAAGAGAAGCTATGCCAGACATAATAATGCCAATGATTGCAAGAAAAAAAGCAATAACATAAGGCCAGCGAACACCCGTGGGGGTTGCAAACTCATCAATATCAACATCAAGACCCATGTCAATGAGCCCTTGCGCCACGTATTGCGCTGCTTGACCTTCTTCTTCTGTACTAACAGGGCGCGGACCTATTTTGTCTACGAGCACCTGTACATGATCCATAGCTGTAGCCATGCGAAAACATACCTCCAGTAAACGAGTATAGTTACTGTTTATTTTATAACAAGATTGGCTTTAGCACACGCAAAATATACGCGCAATTTTTGGGCGCTCCTTGATTTGGCGCTTGTTTGAAGACTTATTGCAGGTATTACATGTTATTGCAAATGGTAGCGTCCATCTGTTTGAAAAAGTTCCACAGGAACACCAAACAAACGGCGCAACATTGCAGTAGTAAGCACTTCTTCTTTTGGACCATCTGCAATAATTTTGCCTTCGCGCAAAATAATTACGCGGTCAAATTCAGGAACAATGTCTGCAACATCGTGTGTAACCAACATCATGGTGCGATTTGCCTGCGCAAGCGTCGATAAGCTCTCGCGCAAATGCCATTTGGCCTCTACATCAAGTCCAACACAAGGCTCGTCAAAAACAAGAACCTCGGGAGCATTTATAAGAGCACGTGCTATAAGAACACGACGTGCCTGACCTGTTGATAATGTTTTCATATCGCGCGTGGTCATGCTTGCAAGACCGATGTCTCGCAAGGCTTGACGTGCAGCTTTGTCCTGCTCAGGAGTAACAGCGCGCCTATAAGGAACACCAACGCTGCCAAAATAGCCGCCCAAAACAATATCAAGCGCGCTGCGATGCACCAACATGCGGTCTTCAAAGCTGCTAGAAACAACGCCAACAACCTGGTTAATGTCTTCTAGCGACGTATTGCGCTTGCCCTTAAAAAGCAAAGACGACTCTTCTTTCCACAAAGGCTGCAACTCGCGAGTAAGCAGCTTTATAAGCGTGGATTTTCCTGAGCCGTTAGGCCCCAAAATAACAACGTGTTCGCCCTCGTGCATTGAAAATTCATCAATATCTAAGACTATGCGTCCATCAATGCGTACCTGCGCATCTTGTAATCTAAAAAGTTCTTTTGCCATCAAACTACCAGCTTTCTTACTTATTTATCTATGGCATAGCCTTTTATTATACACAATTTTTACTTAAAACGCTATTTGGGCGAACACCACGTGCGCAAGTTTAAGCGTTTGACATGCCCCCACGGGCGTTCGCCAAAGTCCACCATAAAAGCACTCGGGTGTTCGCCATAAAAATCAATCGCTAATTCCAAAAGCGCCCACCCAGAAAAGCGCTATTTACCCAGCGCGCGAGCGCGCTCCTTTTTGCGAGCCACTTTATCAAGCGTGCGTTTGCGCAGGCGAATGCTTTGAGGTGTAATCTCTACCAGCTCATCATCTGCGATGTATTCAAGCGCTTCTTCTAGACTAAAGACCACGGGCGGGGTCAGCAAAATTGCCTTATCCGCTGATGAGGCACGCTGGTTTCCCAAGTTTTTTGTCTTAGAAACGTTGACGTCCATGTCGCCCTCTTTGGCGTTTTCACCCACAATCATGCCCTCATAGCACTCATCTCCTGGAGAGACAAACATGGTCCCGCGCTGCTGCAAAGTGTCAAGCGCATAGGCAACTGCCTTGCTATTTTCGATAGCGACCATGACACCATTTTTGCGAACACCACTGTGGTCGCGCTCAGGACCATAGTCGCTAAACCTGTGCGCAAAGATGGCTTCTCCGTGGCTTACGTTTAAGATTTTTGTGCGCAGACCCATAATGCCGCGCGTTGGAATCTTGAAGGTCAAAATGCTTTGATCTCCATGATTTGTCATGTCGACCATCTCTCCGCCAGCAGTTCCAAAAAGCTCAATGATCTTGCCCGAATATTCCGATGGAGTCTCGACAGAAGCATCCTCGTATGGCTCTTGCTTTTGCCCATCAATTGTCTTTATAAGAACCTGCGGCCTTCCAACTTGAAACTCAAAGCCCTCACGGCGCATGGTCTCCATCAAAACAGATAGGTGCAACACACCTCTACCTGCAACTTCTACGCCACTTTTGTCTTCGGTCTCCTGTATGCGCATGGAGATATTGCTTTTTGCCTCGCGCATAAGGCGCTCTTTAAGCTGACGTGCCCCAACAATTTCTCCTTCTTGACCAACAAGTGGGCTGGTAGAAGCCTCAAAAATAACAGAAAGCGTAGGCTCTTCTACCTCGATTGGGCTCATCTCTTGAGGGTCTTCTATGCTTGTAACCACATCTCCAATATCGCAAGTATCAATACCTACAACTGCAATAATGTCTCCTGCCTCTGCGGCTTGCGCCTCTTCTTGACCGAGCGCTTCAAAAGTGTAAAGACCCTTAATGTGTTCTTGGCTGCGGTCTTTATTGCCGTTTTTGATGACTAAAACCTCATCGCCTGTATGCAAAGAGCCCGCATAAAGCCTGCCAATTCCAATACGCCCTAGATAATCGCTGTGATGAACAGTGCAAATTTGCATGCGCAAAGGAGCTTCTGGCTCAACATTTGGAGCAGGAACATGCTCTAGGATCGCATCAAGTAATGGCAACATGTCTGCATTATCATCACTTGGGTCAAGGCGAGCATAACCATTAACAGCACTCGTATAAATAACTGGAAAATCAAGTTGTTCGTCATTAGCACCTAAGTCCATCATCAGCTCAAACACATCGTCAATGACCTCTGTTGGGCGCGCGCCAGGTCTGTCAATTTTATTTACTACAACCATAACCTTTAGCTGCAAAGCAAGAGCGTGCTTGAGAACAAAACGCGTTTGCGGCATTGGACCTTCAAAGGCATCTACCAGCAAAAGTACGCCATCTGCCATTTTTAGCACGCGCTCGACCTCACCGCCAAAATCGGCATGACCTGGGGTGTCGATAACGTTTATCTTGGTGTTTTTATATCTGATAGAAAAGTTCTTTGACAAAATAGTGATGCCGCGCTCGCGCTCTTGGTCATTTGAGTCCAAAACTCTGTCTTCTACCTGCTGGTTTGCGCGAAACACGCCTGCCTGTTTTAGCAGCTGGTCAGTTAAAGTAGTCTTTCCGTGGTCTACGTGCGCAATAATTGCAATGTTGCGAATGTTTTCTTGAAGCATTTGTTGTGTTTTCCTCGTTTCTCTTTTTCTCTTTTGGTTGGGGCGCTGTGGTGTTTGCCCTATTGCACCCTATTGTGAGTACTTATTTTTAGTTTGGCGAACACCCCTGCCGCTTTCTTACAAGCTTATAGGCTCGAGCGCTGCTCTCTTGTTTTTCAGTTTAAAAGACACTCGGGTGTTCGCCCTTATAAACCCTAAGACAAGCCTACCCCAGCTGCTCTTTTGCAAGTTCAAGTGCTGCCTTAATGCAAGGCGCCATATCATAATACTTGTAAGCACCGAGCCTACCAGCAAAAACGACGCCTTTCTCAGCTTGAGCAAGTTCTTGATATTTCTTGAAAAGCGCAGTGTTTTTATCATCATTCACAGGATAATATGGCTCATCTCCTGGCTTCCAAGCACTGGAATACTCGCGACTAATAACGGTGTCTGGCAGGTCGTTTCCGTCCTCATCTTTGCCAAACTCAAACCACTTGTGCTCAATAATGCGAGTGAATTTTTCGTCATGGCTGGTGTAATTGACAACGGCGTTTCCCTGCCAATTTTGAACGCCCTCTAAAAGCTCACTTTCAAAGCGCACTGTTCGCCATTCTAAATTACCCAGCTTAAAGTCAAAGTATTCGTCAATTGGACCTGTATAGATGACGCAGTTTGCAATATCTGGATTTTCCGATATAAAATCGCGATAAGAAACATTGCAGCGCACCTCTGTACCTGCAAGTATATTCTCAATCATCTTGGTATATCCGCCCATGGGGATACCCTGCCAGCGGTCATTAAAATAATTATTGTCATAAATATAGCGAACAGGCAGACGCTTTATAATACTTGCAGGCAGCTCTGTGCAAGAACGCCCCCATTGCTTTTCTGTGTATTCGCGAATAAGCTTTTCAAAAATATCCTTGCCAATCAAAGATAAAGCCTGCTCTTCTAGGTTTTTTGGCTCGCCATCAATGGCGGCTTGAGCTTTTTGCTCCTCGATAATTTTTCGTGCCTCATCTGGAGTGCGAATACCCCACATTTGCGCAAAAGTGTTCATATTAAAGGGCAGGTTATAAATTTGCCCATGAAAATTTGCCACAGGGCTGTTTATATAGTTGTTGAACTCGGCAAATTCGTTGACATAATCCCAAACTTCCCTATCAGAAGTATGGAAAATGTGCGCGCCATACTTGTGCACATTGATGTCGTTAATTTTTTCTGTGTAGCAGTTTCCCGCAATGTGGTCTCTGCGCTCGATGACAAGGCATTTTTTGCCCGCCGCCTTGGCCTCGTGCGCAAAAACCGCGCCTGTCAGACCTGCGCCTACAATCAAATAATCATACATAGCCATAATAAAATTTTTCCGCCTTTCGTTAGTTTTAGCATACCTATTTTAGCGCAATTGCACTCATTCATATTAAATCCAAATTTTAGGCTGCGTTTTACGTATTTATTTGTGGTGCATTTTTTTGGCTGTGTCAATTTTCATGACGAACACCTTGATGCTTTTGTACATTTTTATGGCGTGCCCCCACGGCATGTTTTGCCACATCAGTATGGCGTGCCCCCACGGTAGAAAGAAAAGCACTTGATAACAAAAAGTGATGTCAAAAAGTGACCCGCAACTTGGATAATTGCGGGTCGTAGAAAGGGGATCCTATAAGTCTTATTAGTAAAAACGCTCAAATTCTAGATGGATTTGGGGCAAAAATCCTTAAAAAAGA
>CAVEKR010000006.1:3281-15471 GCA_963616365.1 Bacteroidaceae bacterium | reverse complement strand
GCGCGCAGGTGCAGTTAATTCTTCTCCACGCGCGCAGCCGCAGCTTATTTTCCACACGCGTAGCCATCTTAGCACAGCTATCCTAGCGTAGGTATTTACAAACGCTATACCAACGCAACTGACTGCGGTGTTAGCGTAGTTAACTATGACACCAGTGTAGCCAAACATAGCGGACGCACTTTAACCCGTATCTTAACCCGTGCTCCAACCGTAAGCACTAGCGCAGATACTTATAAAACGCAGCGCAGCTGCCTTCGCTAGAAACCATGCATGGACCTATTGGGTGTTCGGGGTTGCAAGCTGTATCAAAAAGCGGACACTCTTTTGGAGTGATGATGCCGCGGAGTACATCTCCGCAGCTACAGCCTTTGGGTTCGATGGTCTCTTCAACCTGAGGATTAAATCGCGTCATGGCATCAAAGTTGGCAAATTCTTTTTTCAGTCTGTATCCGCTGTTCGCAATCATGCCAAGACCGCGCCAGCAGGCATCGCACGGCTCAAAAACCTCAGAAATTGCCTGCTGAGCAACAGTGTTGCCCTCATCTGCAACGCAGCGCGGATAATCGTTGATAATCTGCGCTTCACCATCGCTGAGCATTTTAAGAAGCAGATAAAATGAGCTAAGCAAATCAATTGGCTCAAATCCTGTTATAACTGCAGGAATGTGATATTTGCTTGCTAAAAATCCATATGGCGTTTTGCCAATAATGGTTGAAACATGTCCTGGCAAAATAAAAGCGCTCACCTTAACTTCTGGGTCGCTGACCAGCACATTAAGAGTTGCAGGTACAGTTTTGTGCGCGCAAAATACGCTGAAATTTTGCAAGCCAAGTGCTGATGCGCGCTTAATTGCAGCAGCAATCAGCGGAGTTGTTGTCTCAAAACCAACGCCGATAAAAATAACTTCGCGGCTCGGATTTTCTTGAGCAAGCTTGAGAGCATCAAGTGGCGAATAGACTACACGAATGTCTCTACCAGCAGCTTGTTCGTCAGACAGAGAACTAGTCGAGCCGCAAACGCGCTTCATGTCGCCAAATGTGGCAATAATAACATTTGGAACGCGCGACAGCGCAATGATAGCGTCGATGTCTGCATTTGCGGTCACGCACACAGGGCAGCCTGGCCCGCTGATAAGCGAAATCCCGTCAGGCAAAATGGACCTAAAGCCGTTTCGCGCAATGCTTACGGTGTGTGTGCCGCACACCTCCATCAAATAAATGTGCCCATCACAGCTGCTCAGCGCCGCAGGAGCGATTTTTTGGATTTTCTCGATTAGCTCACGTCCGAGCTTGGGGTCGCGAAATTTTGACAAATCAAGCGCCATAGCCCGCTCCCATTCCTGGGTGGTGTTCGTCAACCAAATCTGGCATCTCCTTAATCAAGTCAAGCGTCTCTTGAGCATACGCCTCATCGACAACTTCAATGCCATAACCTGCATGAACCAAAATGTAAGAGCCCTCTTTGGCGCGCGGCACAAGGTCAAGGCACACCTCTCGCTTGATGCCCAAAATTTCCACCTCTGCCATGTTGTTATCGTGTTTTTCCAGCACTTTTGCTGGTATTGCTAGACACATTTGCGTTCCTTATCTCGTCGTTTTTGGTTACCCCTTATTTTAAGCGTTTTGCCTCGTGCTTTTGCGTGCGTTTTTTTTGAACACGTTTATTTCAGACTTGGCGTTTGCGGGCGAACACCACTTTGCTGGCGAACACCACTTTGCGGGCGAACATCACTTTGCGAGTGCGCTTGTTCTTGCAGGTGAGTTCCATTTTCTAGGCGAGCGCTTCTTTACGGTTAAGCTTGCTCTTGCAGGCGCGCTTGTTCTTGCAGGTGAGCGTTTCTTTGCAGCCAAGCATGCTCTTATGGTTGAGTTTTGTTTTGCAGGCGAGCCTGTGCCACGATTGCCTGCCCAAAAGAGATGCACGCATCGTTTGGCGGCAAGTCGATATTTTCAAAAATCTCAAATTTTTGTTCTGCTAAACCTTCGCAAATAAGTGAATTTAACAGGCGATTTACCATACAGCCCCCGCTTAAGCATACTCGGTTTAGTCCAGTTTGTTTGCGTGCGTTTTCACATACATCAATAATTGTTTTTGCTATAGAAACATGCAGGTTAAGTGGTGTAAATTTCAGCGAATCCTCATTTATTGGGGATTTGAGCAGGTCTTTTATGGATAAAGTTCCAGTTTGTGCCTGGCTGTCTAGTTGTGCTTGGTTGTCTAGTGGTATCTGGCTGTCTAACTTCGCCCGCTTGCTCAACTCTGTTTGGCTGTTTAACTGCGCGTGACCGTCCAATTTTGCCTTATTGCTCAACTCCGCCTGCTTGTTTGACTCTGCTTGGCTGCTCAGTCTTGCTCGTTTGCACATTTTTGCATAAATGTCTAATTCCATTAGAGCAACCGCTTCTAACAGACAGGCAGGTTCTCCATCGTAGCCTATTTTACCTGCCGTAATGTCGAACAAAACAGCACTTGCATCAAAAAGACGCCCAAGTGAGCTGCACTCGGGGCAGTTGAGCTTCTTTTTTATCATCTGATTTAAAAGTTTCTTGTTATTCAATTTTTTGATAAAGCGTTGGCAATATGGGTTTTCTTTGTTGAACACCCGAAAAAGCCAGTTAGCAGGGTCTTTGCTATTTTGTACATCAGTTTTAGGAGTGTGCATTTGATTGCCAGCTGCGGTTTGTTCACCAGTTTTAGATGTATCCATCTGCTCATCTGATATATAGTTTTCATAAGATTTCAATAATCCATAGGTGCAGCGCTCTGGGTTATAAATAG
The DNA here is from genome assembly GCA_963616365.1 of Bacteroidaceae bacterium. Taxonomy (GTDB): domain Bacteria; phylum Actinomycetota; class Coriobacteriia; order Coriobacteriales; family QAMH01; genus CAVAWX01. Next base: position 12,693 of record CAVEKR010000006.1, on the reverse strand, counting down.
CTCCAGCGCCACTGGGCAGGTAAAAGTAGGGCAAGTGCCAAAAGCGCTCAAAGCTGGCGCGGCTTGCAATAAGGGCTTCGCAGCCCCAAATTTTGCCGTCGCTTCCATATCCTGTGCCATCAAGTGCAATCCCTATGACCTGCCCATACAGCGAGTTTTCGCCCATAACTGAGGCAATATGAGCATGATGATGCTGCACTTCAATCAAGGGCAAGTTCTGCTTTTGAGCAAAGTCGCGCGCCCATTTGCTAGAAATGTATTCTGGATGCAAATCACAGGCAACTACCTGCGCGTCTAAGTCAAAGAGTTGCTCATATTTGTGTTTGGTTCCAAGCCAAACTTTCCATGCGCCAGCGTGTTCTAGGTCTCCTAGATGTTGTGATGTAAAAGCTTTTGCAGAAAATGGCTGCTTAGAGCCCTGTTTCTGCTGTTGTGGAACAAGAAAAGTAAATGTTGCTTTTTGTTGAGATCCCGCTGCAAAAATTGTGGGCGCGTCTGTGTGTGAGTTCTGCTGGCAGCCTTCAGATGTGTTTTGCTGCTGACAGCCTCCAGCTTTGTTTTGTTGTTGGCAGTTTTTAGCAGCGTTTTGTTGCTTGCATTCAGCTTTATTTTGTTGTTGGCAGTCTGCAGCTGTGTTTTGCTGACTGCTTTTAGCTGCGCTTTCTTGCTGGTCTCCAGCTGTGTTTTTTCTGAGTGTTGTATCAGTATTTTGTACTACGTCGCTTGCAGAATCATTCAGTAATAAGGGCACGGGGGCATATCCTCTAGCACGGCGAATAAGCTGCGTTTTTGAACATTGAGAATTTGTGGGCTTTTCTATTTCAGTAACGTTTTCTATTTCAGTAACGTTTTGATCGTGCTCTTGATATGACTTTTTAGCAGCATATTGGCTGCTTGTTACATGTACGCGAACAACCGAATCGTCATATCGCGTTGTGATGGCACGGTTGTTCCCCAAAAAAACATCAGCAATATTTTGCAAGGCTTCAAGCGCTTCTGCATCGTCTGCTAAAATTGGCTCTCCGCTTTTATTTGCGCTGGTCATAACTAGTGGAATGTTGCCAGTTGCTTCAAGGAGCAGATATTGAACAGGCGTGGTTGGAAGCATTATGCCAACTTCTGGTAGGTCTCCCACCAGTGAAGGCGCTAGTCTGCATGCCTCGCTCAAGCTTAGCTCGTCTGTTTCGCTCAAATCCAACTCCTGCGAGTGCGTCGGCTCGTTTCTCTCACCTGAACCTAGCTCATCTGTCCCGCTCAAATCATGTGCAGTATTTTGTTTGATGCGCTTTAGCAGCACAATTGGTCTAGCAATGCTTTCAAGCAGCTCTTTTTCTTTGGCGTTCACCTCACAAAATTGCTGTGCGGTTTTTATGTTGCGTACCATAATAGCCAACGGCTTGCTCGGGCGATGTTTTCTTTCGCGCAATGCTTGAACAGCGCCTTCGTTTTGTGCATCGCAAACTAAATGCCAGCCTCCAAGTCCCTTGACAGCAGCGATTTTTCCAGCTTGAATACTTTGCGCACATTTTGCAATGAGCGCATCTGAAGTTTCGCGTGAGTTTGCAACCTGCAAACAGTCTGCCACCTGCGCGTTTTGCGCCAAATCAACATCTTTGCGCCCAGTCTCATCAGCTTGTTTCCGTTCAACTTCACCATCTTGTCCGCACTTAGCTTTACCAGTCGCCCCCCGCCCAATCTCATCAGCTTGCCCCTGCCCAACTTTACCGCAATTCACAAACCACAGTTCAGGACCGCATTCAAAACAGGCATTTGGCTGCGCATGATAGCGACGATTATCTTCATCCCCATATTCTGACGCGCAAGCTTCACACATCGCAAACTCATGCATTGACGTGCTGCAACGGTCATATGGCAGGTCATTTATTATGGTAAAGCGCGGACCACAATTCGTGCAATTGATAAAAGGATAATGAAAGCGCCTGTCGTGTTCGTCAAAAAGCTCACGTAAACAATCAGGACATATGCATAAATCTGGAGAAACAAGTGTTTGGCGAACACCATCGTGTTTTGAGGGCAGTATGGCGAACACCTCACTTACTTTAGAGGTCTCAAAAGCAGTGGCGCGTACGTCTGCAGTTGTCGCAAACTTAGCTGTAAGTTTAGCCGCAGAATCTTCTGTCATATCTTTGGCTTCAAATGAGATAATTTTTGCTGCAACAGGAGCTTCTGCTTGTAATCGCCTGCAAAATTCATCAAGCAGGCTGCTGTCATCAGTGTCGCTGTCGTTGACGCTAGCATTATTGCAAACGCCGCCACTGTTAACGTTATCGCAGCTACTAGCAGTTGTATAGCTGCCGCTAGCGTTATCGCCGCCGCATCCATCACTATCAGCACCAGAGAGCTGCACAAATATCTCGACGCCTTCAGGAGCGTTTTTTACCCAGCCACAAAGACCCAGCTCACGCGCTAGGCGCGCCACAAATGGACGAAATCCGACACCTTGCACAATCCCGTTTATGTAAATATGTTTCGCAATTATTTTGCACATATCCTTATTGTAGCAGCTTAATTTTGTTCAAGTGCTATAACGCTTGCAAGGTGCGAGTTAAATGTGCGTAATGCATGCAAATCTGCGACTTAAATATGCGCTAAGTAAGCATGTTGAGCAAGCGCACGCTTGATAGGAATATAGATAGGAGTATACTAAGTAAGCGCGCCAGCTAAAAAGCAAGTGCGCTAAAAAGGCAAACCGCCAGTTAAAAAAGTGCACATTAACCGAAAGGCACGTATAAGAAAGGCACGTATGATGAAGAACAAACTAGAAACAAACAAGTCAAAACTTGAGGCAAGCAAGACAAAAACAAGCAAGTTAAAACCCGAGACAAGTACGACAAAACATGAAACAAGCAAGCTAAAGTTTGAAACAAGCACGACAAGACATGGAGCAAGCAAGCCAAAACTTACATTGGCTTCTGCATTGACAGCAGCTGCTGTGGTGTTCGCCATGCTTATTGGCTGCTCGCCGCAACAGCAAAACTCAACAGGCGCAGATACAGGCGCGCAAAGCACAACGTCCACAACGCAGCAAGAAGCAAATTCTGGGCAGATATCTGTTAGCGTTTCTTTGACAAGTCCAGCAGGAGATGGCAAGATTTCTTACGACAACACCGTCTCTATGCAGGCAGGTTCGACGGCGCTTGACGCCTTAGAGCAGACGGGATTGACTTTAGACGTGCAGGATTCCCAGTATGGCAAGTTTGTCAATTCCGTTGGCGAGCTGGCAACCGAGGGCAGCAAGGGCTGGATTTATACAGTCAACGATGAGCAAATTCAGGTTTCTGCTGATAAACAAGAGCTCAAGGACGGTGACAGGCTCGTTTGGTCCTATATCGATATGGCAGGCTAAACTTATTTTGTCCAATATTTTTATGGCGAACACCACGGTGGGTTGAAATTTTGTCGCGCCACCACGGCAAGCGCGCCATTTGGAATAAACACACAAAAAGGAGTAAAAAATGAAAGTTCTAGCATTAAACGGAAGCCCACGCAAAGAGGGAAACACCTATCTAGCACTTCAAAGCGCGGGCAAAATTTTTGAAGAAGAAGGCGTCGATTTTGAAATTTTTCAAGTCGGCAAAGGACCTACAAGGGACTGCGTTGCATGTGGCACCTGTTCTAAAAAAGGATCTTGCGTCTTTGATGATGATGGAGTAAATGAGTTTGTAGCAAAAGCTAAAGAAGCAGATGGGCTTTTATTGGGAACGCCAGTGTATTATGCTCACCCAACGGGGCATGTGCTCTCGTTTCTTGATAGGGCATTTTATTCGGGTGGCAAAAATTTTGCGGGCAAGGTTGGTGCTTCTTTTGCGGTTGCAAGACGCGCTGGTACATGCGCTTCTTTTGATGTCATGAATAAATATTTTGGCATTACAAAGATGATTATTGCAGGTTCTTCTTATTGGAATGTCGGCTTTGGAAGGCAAGAAGGCGACTTTTTGCAAGACAAAGAGGGCATACAAACCATAGAAAACCTTGCTAGAAATATGACCTATGTCATGAAATGCCTAGAGGCTGGCAAAGCGGCGGGTGTTCGCCCACCAGAATTTGCGTCTGGCGATATGATGAGTTTTATCAGGTAGGAGCCTAGACAAAATGCTCTTGTCGTGGCGCTTTTGGCATGGCAGAAACTGGGTTGCCGTTTGCTGAGCGGTTTTAATGGCGAACACTACGGGGGATTTTTGCTATGCCAAAAACTGGGACACCTTCGTCATTCAATTAAATTTTGCTATGACACTTTTACCTCTGCTACGGCACCATCTGTAAAGGTAACGATAAAGTCGCGTGTTTCGTGCTCGTTGCCATATATATCGGTGATGGTGCCATAAACGTGGTATCGCCCATTTGGCAATGTTTTTGACGAAAGCTCCAGCCCGTCAGCTGCTGATATAGTGGCGGTCTCAATGAGCTGGGTTTCTGTGCTGACTGCGTCTTTGAACTGCTCTGCAAGTATTGTGATTGTGTCGTCTTGCTGGATGTCTTCTAAGCGCCCCTGCGTGCCAGCTTCTTCATTAGCGATAAAACCTTGCAACGAATAGCTTTTAGTCTTTGCGTTAAAGGTAAAACGCAGCTCGCCTTCTTCGCCGTTTAGCTTGATAGGAGACGAAAATACAGTGGTGTCTCCCGTGCTATCAATTGTGTCGCAAAAGAGCAAATGCCCATTTAAAGCGACCCATTTTCCGTTAAAGTTTATGGAGTAAGCGCTTGTGCTGCGCTTTACTATGTCATCGCTAAAGCCCAAACAATCTGCTTGGGAGTTGTCTTCGTCATTGTTGTGGTCAAGCTGATAGATTGCATAGGCAACCTCTTGCACATAGCGTGTTGATTGAGAACTTATACTAAAGTTAAGCATTGACCCATCAACGCTGCCGCTATCAAGAAATTCTATTTTGCTGTTTTGTGCTGTATTTGCGCTGCTTGTGCTACCTGCTGCACCCGCACCATCGGCGCCCGCGCTCGTGCCACCAGCGCTCCCGCCCCCGCCAGCGCCGCCCTCGCCAGCACCTGCCCCATCTGAACTAAAGTAAGTTCTCAAAAACAGAGAATAAGAGCTGTTCGTGGCACTTGATAGGTAATCTTTAAGTGAAGTGCTTGTGTCAAAAGGGAAAAAGATACTTATACCAGATGCGCCTTCGCGGTCTGCCCCATTTGCGGTTTGAATGCAACTTTTTGCTGCTTGAGCAAGCGTTTCAAAACCCAAATTTTGGGAAAATTGCACCAAGTCCACAAAGTTGGTTTGCGAGCTGCCCTTACTAGAGGTCGAGCTGCTATTGCTAGAAGCATTGCCAAAACCCATGGCGTCTGCGGCTGCTTGCACGACCTCTTGGAGTTGCTCTTCAGTTCCTTTTTTTGTGAGTTCTTGTTCGCAAAACGCTTCAAAGGCACTGTCAACCTGCGCAAATTTTGTTAAGTCCACCGCAGAAAGCGTATAAAGCCGCTTGCCTTTAGCCTCGTTTTTTGTCTTGTATGCGCTAAGCAGTTCTTCAGAGAGGTTGGCGTTTCCAAGATTTTTGAGAAGCGTTGTATAGTCCCAACCAGCTGCAGGTTCAATCTCCTCACTTGCAACCATGTGCTCTGCATGTGGCGCTACCACGCGCATTGTTTCATAACCAGCCATCAAGCAGGCATCAAAACAAATGTTAGTAAAGTGCGCGTCCACACTATCGAGCGCTTGATTTAGTTTTGCAGCACTCAAGCCGTCCATATTGTGGGTCTCGTCCAAGCACACGCCCTTTACGCTGCCAGCACCATGATTCCATAAAAGCAGCGTGGTGTTTTCTGCCGAATATTCACGCCCGCAAAAATCCAAAAACGAAGTCAGCGTTTGCGCATCCCCCATACTTGCGTCTGCTTCACGTCCAATTTCAATCAGTTGACCTGCGCGTATTTCATAGCGAACAAGCGCGTCAGAAGGAATATCATAGTTGCGCCATTTGCGCGTTCCGCCTGTTTCTATCACAATTGCAGTGTCGCTAGAAACTGGCACGCCCAGCATTTCTTGGATATTGCTAGTGGCAATAGAGCTCTTTGTTTCTAGAGTTGAGCCGCACATATAAATATAGAGCGCATTACGATAGCGCGCCGAGCCATCTTTGCCCCAAGTGTTTGTGCAGCCCTTTAGCCCTGGCGCAACCCCTGCCACTCCAAGTATTCCAAATGCTCCCAAGACAAGCGCGCACACGAGCAGCGCGACAAACGCAATGCGTGCCCTAGGATTACTAGTTTTATGTTTTTGTATAAATTTCTTCAATAAGCTTTCGTGCATGCCTCACGGGTGTTCGTCATCAAACTAAGCGTACTTCAAAATAAACATATCAGCAGGAGCCGTTTTTGAGTTTGTGTGGTATTTGTTCTTTTGGCTCTTGCCATTTCTGACCCATCCGTCAAAGTGCGTTTTGTTATGAGTGAACCCGCTTCCATCTTTTTTGCAGGCGCTTACCTCAAACGTGTCCATGCGCCAGATGTTGTTGTGCCACCCAACTTTCAAGCTTGCATCGAGTGCCTCTGAGGTAATGAGGTATTTGGCATTAGTAAGCTTAATGCTATCGAGCTCCTCTTTGAGCGTTTGCCCATCGCGCAGGCGGGCAAGCATTGCTTTGACCTCTGAGGTTGTTGCATAAGTACCCGAGCTTGTCATGGCATGATCATTGTTGCGGAAGTCATCACACTTTATAGAATGGGCGGTAAACGGGGTCGTTGCTTTTATGCGCAGCTCTTTTCTCTTTATACCATAAAAGGCGTCATCCCATCCATCTTTGCTCTCGCTGCCCAAGGTCGTTGTAAACCATTTTCCTGCACTATAGTTATAGTAGGCGGTTTTGCCATTTGAGGTTTTTTGATAGGAGTCCTCTTTGATGACATGAGTAGTGTTAATGAGCGTATTGACATTATTTGTCATAGTATTAAAGCGTGTTAAGGTGTCTGCCTGCTCATCTTGCGCCGCCTTTCCATACACTGTCTCGATTATAAGCGTGCCTTCAGACCATACAGTTGCAAGTTGTTCGCGAAAGTTCGTACGCGAGGTCACGCCTTGCTTTGCCCAGTTATATGACGTTGCGCACATGTCATCATAAACTTGCACCAAATCCTTGCCGCTACGAGGGGATGCTTGCACAATCTTGTCATGCAAAACCCCCATATTTGTCGCAAGCGAATCCACTAGAGTTGTGTTTGCGGAGTTTGCATAAAATTCCTTAGTGGCTTGCTCGCGGGCTGTTCCATCTGGCAGGCTATAAATCTTTTTCATCTTGCCCTTGAGCAGGCATTCTTGGTTGTAAACTGTAGAAATAACTTGCTGCGTGTTAGTAACGATGGATTCATATTGCCCAGCTTCTACTGTGTTGTAGAGGCTGTTTATTTGCTGGCTAATGTCGACAAGCTTGTCTTCAAGCTCGACCATTTTTTGCAGCAATTCATTATTTGTTACATCGTAAATGCTCGTGTTAAGTCCTGGGTCAAAAATATTGCGGCATAGCTGCTCCCAACCAGCGCTTGCCAAAGATGCCAAAAGCGATGTGCCCACGCCTTTGCCAAGCTCTTTTACCTCGATGGGAACCTCGCGCGATTCAGGTGCTTCTTCTATGCTTGCGCACGAACTCAGCTCTTGCGTGGCCTCACCTGCGTAATCTTTAATGTTTGCGACCTTAATTTCAACCGCCGAATCGTCTTGGATAGCAGAAGCAGGGACGCTTATCTCGCATTCTCCATTATCGTTTTGCGTAACGTTTACGCCTTGTACTTGCTCATTGTCAACTGCAACTGCAATATCGTTTGTAGAAATTTTGTCATTTGTATTATCTACATTTGCAATAAACACCGCTTTTTCGTCATTTTTATAATCCATCGACACCGACAGGTACGGGTCAGGAATCTTGAGCGCTCCTTGCACCTGTTCCTGCGTCTCGTTTGCGTCAGCTGCAAGAACAAGATAGGCCTCATCAAGTGTGCTCAAGTCCGAATTTGGGACGCTCAAAACAACCTCAAGTTCTGTGCCAGAAGCAAGCTTTGCGCTCTCAACACTCACATTTGATGTTTTTCCGTCTGCATTGACCACGCTTAAGCTTTTCTTTTCGATATTGCCCTTCAATTCAAAATCCACAGCTTGTGCTTTGAGCGTGAGCTTTCCATCTTTAAATGACAAGGAATTTGTATCCATATTAAGATAAGGGTTGGCGAACACCACGGCGACAATGTAAGTTGCGGGTGTGTCTTGGTCTTGGTTTTGCGTTTCTTCTGTTGAGGAAATGTTAAGGGCGTCATCTGCACCTTCTCCAAAGACCCCTCCCATTTCATTCCAAGTTTGGACTTCTTCGCCTGTGGCATCGGTATCAGTGTTTTCTATGATGGCGCTGCTGTCATCGTTTGGCCATTCCGTCTGGCGTTCTTCATTGACCTCATCTGCTGTAAGGTTTGAGCCATCTTGGGTTTTAGCTGTTTCATTACTGCTGGTTGCGTCATTGCTATTGCTGTTGGACGCGTCAGATGTCGCGGAAGCTTCTGATGCCGCGGACGCGTCATTGCTGTTGGATATATCAGATGTCGCGGATTCTTCTGGCTCGATTACATCAGCACTTATCCCAACCTGGGCTATAGAAGCGCCATTTTGACCCCAACCTTCAGGTTTTTTTATGCTGATGGAGGCAGTGACGTCATCTTTTTTTGTTGCGTTTGTAACTTGCCAATCTGCAATTGCTCCCAAAAGTGTGACATCTTGTGCCTTTATTGCATCAGAGAGTCTGCCACGTTCCACAATGACATTAAAATTGAAGTTATCTACATTTGCTGGGATATAAGAGGCGTCTACATCTAAGACATCAGAACCGTCGTCAAAGTTGTCCCAGCGATAAGTCTCGCCGCTTGCTTGAGTTTGATTTGTGTTTGCTTGTTGACAGGCACCAAGAGAGATGCAAAGCGTAACACCAAGAACTGCGCTAAGAGCGACTTTTAGAGTTTTTTCTAACATGGCAAAAAACCTTTCTCTTTGAGGTTGCAATAAAATTATTGCATGTCAACTACTTATTATACCTTATTTTATTCCCCCTGCTTAATAGAGTTTTTGAGGGTGTTTTGTGGTGCGCGCGAATTAAGAAATGTGCAAACAGTCGATTTTTAAGAGAGCGCGGGCAAAGAAACATGCGCGCAGGCAATCTTTAAGAGAGTGCAGGTGATTTTTGAGAGAACTTTTAAGGGAACAAAGCTGAGTTTTTGAATTAGCACATTGTCTCTTAAATCCCAATTTCTGATAGATATTCAGCCAAACTAGGCAGAGAAAATTTTATGTCGCCTAAAATTGTCTCTTCTATCAATCCGCTTACTAAAAGACGTTTTTTTTTTTTTTTTATCCAACTAGAGGAGCGACCAGTGCTTTTTTCTATTTCTTTGCGTGATGTAAATT
>CAVEKR010000006.1:0-3271 GCA_963616365.1 Bacteroidaceae bacterium | reverse complement strand
GACTTAACTCGCACAAAAAACGGCAACAAACGGAAACGGATGGAAATGGATGGAAATGAGCAGCAACAGACGGCAACAAACAGAAATATTACTTTAAAAAGACATCAAAAGTCAAAACGACCATCGAAAAATTTAACTTGCACCTGTGTGAAAATCATTGGAAACGGATTGAAATACTGTAGTATAATATATGTACAGAAACACGCACAAAGGAGCTAATATGACAACTGCAACATTTACAAGCGTTAGAAACAACTTTAGGCACTACTGTGACATTGCTATAGAAAACAGAGAGCCAGTCATAATTACAAACCAAAACAACGATAACGTTGTTTTGGTTAGTGAGGATGATTGGAATTCCATTCAAGAAACAGCCTTCATAGCACAAGATTCGAATAAAATGTCTAGACTAGCCACTGCAATGCATGAAAACAGCTGTGGTAAGGGTGAGGTTTTCGATAATGTAGCCTCAATGCGCGAAAGTCTTTTACATGTCTTTTAAAATAAAGGCATTGCCCCAATTTGCAAAAGAATATCAAAATATTGCAAAGTTTGGGGATGAAAAGAAACTAAATAGAATTGATAGACTAATTGAAAATGCATGTCAAACCCCTTTTTCAGGGCTTGGAAAACCTGAAGCACTTAGGTTTGGTCTTTCAGGTCTTTGGTCGCGCAGGATAACACAAAAGGATCGTCTGATTTATAGCGTAGAGGGCGACACTATTGTTCTTCACCAATGCTTGGGACATTATGACGAATGATTTTTCTTGAGAAAGGGGCGCATTGTAGAAAAAGTGCAATTGAGAAGGTGAGTAATATTAGAAAAATCGCAGGAATTTGCTTGCTGTTTCGCGTTACAATAAGTGGACGTATAAAAATGGCGAACACCTTGGTGCGCTTGACGCACAAACAAACGTGTAAGTTTTGCGGGTGCGGACAAGAGTACGAGCTCTGCCTAGGTGCACAAGTATAGTGCGCTTGACGCACAGGCAAGCGCACAAACCTTGCACGTGAACAAGCACGCAGGCATGAAAACCATGCATGTGCAGGCAGGTACGCAAGTTAGCGTGGTGTTCGTCAAGAATGAGAATTTTTTAGATTGGAGAGATATGTATAAGCATATTGTTGTTGCTATCGATGGTTCTGAAAACGCGATGCGCGCCGTTGAGCAGGCAACAGAAATTGCCAAGGTAAGCCCAAATGCCAAGGTAGACCTTGTTTCTGTTATTTCGATTGATGTGTATTCTGATATGGTTTACGACCCGATTGAGGCGCACGGCGATTCGCAGCGTGAGCTCATTGCGCCGGCCATCGAGAAGCTCAAAGAGGCAGGCGTGGAGCCTGAGGTCGTGCTCATGCACGGTCGCCCTGCAGAAGAGATTATCCACTACCTTGAAAAATCCGATGCGGATTTGATGGTCATTGGTTGCCGCGGGCTTAATGCTTTGCAAGAATTTGCCATCGGCAGCGTAAGCCACAAGGTCATTAAGCACGCAAAATGCCCAGTTTTGGTGGTTAAATAAAAGTGATTTTTGAAGCAATGATAGCTGATGACGAGGCGCCTGCGCGCGTCGAGTTGCGTCATCAATTAGAAGGAACTGGACGCATAAAGATAGTCCAAGAAGCAGTAAGTTTTCCAGAGATGGTGGCAAAAATCAAGCGCGGCGGTCTTGACGTGCTGTTTCTTGATTGGGATATTGCAGACCCAAAAAACATGCTTTTGCGCGATGCGCTTGAGCAGCTAAAAACTCCGCCGCTGCTCATTTTGATGAGCGCTTATGCAGAATACAATCCTCAAGTTTTTGGCATAACGCCACTTTATTATTTGCTCAAGCCAACAGATAACGAGCAGCTCAACGAGTGTATCAGCGCCATTGAAAAGCGCCATTTGGAGCTTATTGCAAAGGGGCTGGTATGAAAACTTTAGTAAAAAAGGTGGGGCATAACAGGCATAACAGCCTTGATAAAAAGCCAGCTCACAGTAGGCGCAACAGCCACAGCACCCAAAACCATCTAGAACTCATCGCAAGGGGGCTAGCATGAAAATCCTTGTATTTAACGCTGGCTCAAGTTCGCTAAAATTCAAGCTCTTTGATGCAGAAGACATGGGCGAGGTCTTAGAAGAACCAGTTTTGCCAGAAAGCAAATCGCTGGTAAAAGGCATGGTAGAATGCATTGGTGGCAGCGCTTGTCTTAGTGCTCGTTTAACCTACATCAGCAAAGAAAGAAACATCTCTGAGCATGTGGACGCCCCAGATCATGACAGCGCTCTTGACGTGATACTAAACACGCTTTTTAGCAACGAGTCCAAGCTTTCAAGCTATGACGAAATTGATGCGGTGGGCAACAGAATTGCTCATGCAGGAGATGCTTTTAACAGCTCTGTGCCTATAGACGACCACGTCAAAGACGTTATCAGGCAATATGGCGACCTAGCGCCTCTGCACAACCCTTATGCGCTGCAGGTCATCGAGCGCGCACAAAAGCTATTCCCAAATGCCCTGCATGTGGCTGCTTTTGACACGGCGTTTCATCAAACCATGCCGCGACGCGCCTACGTGTACCCAATCCCATATAAATATTACGAGAAGTACAACATTCGCAAGTTCGGCTTTCACGGAATTTCTCACAAGTATGTATCGCGCCGCGCGGCTGCGTTTTTGAACCAAGACCTGCGCGAGCTCAAGGTCATCACCTGCCATTTAGGCGCTGGTGCCTCGATTTGCGCGATAGATCACGGCTACAGCATGGACACTTCCATGGGCTACACCCCGCTCGATGGCGTCATGATGAGCACGCGCTGCGGCTCGGTTGACCCTGCCATAATCACCGCCATCATGGAAAAAGAGGGCTTGAGCGCGCAGGAGATGGACCGTGTCCTGAACCGCGAGTCGGGCTTTTACGGCGTGAGCGGCACTAGCGGTGACCTGCGCGATTTGAAAGAAGTAATCCGCCATGGAGACACACAGGCAGAGCTCGCATACGACATCTTCCTTTTCTCAATCCGCCGCATGATTGGGGCCTATGCCTTTGAGCTGGCAGGAGTGGATGCAATCGTCCTTACAGCAGGGGTTGGCGAACACGATGCTTACGCCAGACGCCTAATTTTGCGCGGCCTTGAAAATTTTGGCATAGAAATTGATGAGACGCGCAACTATTCCCAAAAAAACGTGGAGCGCATCATCTCTTCGGACAAAGCAGCGGTAAAAACGCTGGTCATTCCTACTGACGAAGAAGCAGAGATAGCGCACGACGTGGCGCTAATCGCCGC
>CAVEKR010000005.1:4765-17107 GCA_963616365.1 Bacteroidaceae bacterium | reverse complement strand
GCAGGCGCATGTTCAAATAATCTACAAATGGCGGCATGTAGTCAAAACGAGCAACTTGCGCGCAATATTGAGCTTGCAAAAGCCGACCCAGATGTGCTAAATGCGCTGGTAGCGGGTAGTGGCTCGACCTCTTTTGCAATATGTGCCAACGAGCAAGCGGCCGAGCGCTTTACAAATAAAGCACAACAATTTTGCGATTGGGCGTGTGTTGCGCACAGTTCTTCTGTATAATAGTTGGGTTGCAACTGGAGCATCGTTCAACGGTAGGACAGCGGTTTTTGGTACCGTTAATGGGGGTTCGATTCCCTCTGCTCCAGCCATCTAACTTTAAGTATTCTTCTAAGGAGCGCGTGTTGAAAGCCAAAGCATTAGTTCTAGCCGCTGGTGTTGGCACGCGGATGAAATCTGCAAAACCAAAAGTTCTCCACGAAATCCTAGGAAAACCCATGCTCAGATGGGTTGTCGATTCCTGCTACGGCGCTGGCTGCGAGAAGGTTCACGTTGTCATTGGGCACAAAAAAGAGCTTGTCGAGCCGATTTTGCCAGACTGCGAGATATCGTATCAGCTAGAAATGCTTGGCACGGGGCACACTGTCATGTGCGGGGCAGATAAGCTGCAAGATTTCAAGGGAACTCTGCTCATTTTATGCGGCGACACTCCCCTTATTTCTAAAGAGACCTTGCAAAATCTGATTGAGACGCACGAGAGCTGCGGCAATGCGGCAACGGTCTTGACAATGCATCTGGATAATCCAAGTGGCTACGGGCGGATTGTTCGCCAAGAAAATGCTGGGTGTGGCGCTAATACGCATGGCGAACACCACGGTAGCTGCGACAATACACATGACGGGCGCGATGGCGACAACACTTGCGGCAGCAGCGACGATGCCCCCGCCAGCCACGCCACCAACGCTCAAACCAGCACCTCCCCAATCGCCCAGATAATCGAGGACAAGGACTGCACCCCTGAGCAGCTACAAATCAAAGAATGCAATTCTGGAATCTATTGCTTTGATGCCGAAAGGTTGTTCGCCAACCTGAATAAGCTGGATAGAAATAACGCGCAGGGCGAATATTATCTTACCGACATGATTAAGGTGTTTAACTCAATGAACTTGCAGGTAGATAGCCTTGTTGTTTCTGATAATGACGAATGTTTGGGCGTAAACTCGCGCCTACAACTGGCGCAGGCAAGCAAAATCATGCAGCGACGCATTAATGCAGTTCACATGCTTGCAGGTGTGAGTATGCCAGAGCCTGACCTTGTGTGGATTGAACCTGGGGTTGCGATTGAAAATGATGTGGAGATTTTGCCGCTCACTTGGCTAAATGGGACTACGTCTGTTAAAAGCGGCAGTACAATAGGTCCAAACACGCGCCTTACAAATTGCAGCGTTGGCAAAAATTGCCGCCTTGATGAGGTTGTTGGAATTGACGCCGTTATAGAAGACGACTGCAGCGCAGGTCCGCGCGCTTACCTGCGAGAAGGCACCCACCTGTGCGCTGGCGCAAAAATCGGCACTCACGTGGAGCTAAAAAAGGCGCACGTCGGTCAGGGTTCAAAAATCCCGCATCTCTCTTATGTGGGAGACGCAGAAATTGGTACTAATTGCAACTTGGGCGCAGGCACTGTTACCTGCAATTATGATGGAATAAACAAGCACAAAACCACCATTGGCAACGACGTATTTATCGGTTCGTCCACCATGCTGGTGGCCCCTGTAAACATTGGGTCAAATGTAACAATTGGGGCGCTTTCTTGCATTACAAAGGACGTGCCAAACGACGCTTTGTCGCTTGAAAGAAGCGAGCAAATCATAAAATTGGAGTGGGCAAAGAGAAAGAAGAACAAGTAATGTCAATGTGGCGGGCGTGATAAGCGCGATTAATATGGCGGGCGTGGTCAGTATGATTAGTATGGCGAACACCACGTGCGCTAGCATGGCGCGAGCAATAAGCGTGGCGAACACCACGGGCGTATTCAGCTAAAACGCAAGCAGCGGCTGAACAGCAGCTGCAATAGTCACAGCACCACCGCAGCCGCAAGCAAAACGGCAGCAAAAAAGCAGGAAAACACGGACAAGAGGAGCAAACTTATGTCTAAAAGACGCAGCAAAGCAGCAACTAAACAACTTCACATTTTTTCTGGCAGCGTGTACCCAGAACTTGCCAGCGAAATTGCCCAATACTTGGGCGTTGAGCTGGGCGATATTCGGCTTGAACACTTTAGCAATAGCGAAAGTTATGTTCGCTACATGGAATCTATCCGCGGCGAGGACGTTTTTTTGGTCCAAAGTATCAGCGGAAACGTCAATGACGCTTTAATGGAGCTACTCATCATGATTGATGCTGCTAAACGTGCAAGCGCAAAGCGCATTCATGCTGTCATCACTCATTATGGATACGCTCGCCAAGACAGAAAAAGCGCTGCTAGAGAGCCTATCACAGCAAAGCTCGTTGCAGACTTGCTCCAAACCGCTGGTGTTCATGATGTTACAACCATTGACCTGCACCAAGGACAAATTCAGGGATTTTTTAACGTTCCTGTTAACCATTTGACGGCGCTTAATTTGTTCGCCGAATACTATAAGTCCAAAAACCTAGAGGATGTCTGCGTTGTTAGCCCAGATGTTGGCAGGGCAAAGGCTGCAAAAAAGCTTTCTGACATGCTTGGCGCCGAGCTTGCTATCATGCACAAAGGACGCCCAAAGCATAACGTGGCAGAAATTACCAGCATAATTGGTAAGGTAAAGGGCAAAACCTGCATCATAAATGACGACATGATAGACACCGCTGGCACAATTTGTGCTGGTATGCAAGTTCTTAAAGACAAGGGCGCCAAAAAGGTCTACGTGTGCGCCACTCACCCAGTTTTTTCTGGCCCTGCATTTGAGCGCCTAGATGCGTGCGTTGCAGACGAGATTGTGGTTGCAAACACCATTCCTGTTCCTGAAGAACACCTTAGTGACAAGCTAAAGACAATTTCTGTAGCGCCGCTTTTTGCGCAGGCAATTGAAAATGTGTTCTCCAACGGGTCTGTGTCCACGCTTTTTGACCCCGACTTTGCGCTGTAAACTAGTTGCGCTGTAAAGCTACTAGGCAGCAGCAACGCTGGTCAAGTCAAAGACACACGGGCGACAGCGGCACTGGGCAAAGGCACTAGGCGACAGCGGCGCTGCTCAGAGGGCACTGAGCGGCAACGGCGTCTGTCAAAAGGCACATGGGCGCATTATGCAAAAAGTAACCGTAAAAAGAAAGACGATAATTTAAGTGACGAACACCCCTAAAAATAAAAAGAAACTAGAACCTATAAAGTTGATTGTCGGTCTAGGAAACCCTACCGAAGAATACGATAAAACTCGCCACAACGCTGGGTTTATGACTGTAGACTTTATAGCTGATGAGCTTGGCGCAAACTATTGGAAAGAAGAGCATGGCGCGCTTGTTGCTCATGTCAAACATAAAAACGTCACTGGTGAGGCAGAAGAGCTTTTGCTTGCAAAACCCCAAAGCTATATGAATAGCTCTGGAGGTCCTGTTTCTAAATTGCTGCGCGCTTATAAGTTGACTCCTGCTAACTTGGTGGTTATTCATGATGATATGGATTTAGAGCCAGAAACCATCCGCATTAAAGTTGGCGGAGGAAACGCAGGTCATAATGGGCTAAAGTCAATTTGTTCAAAGCTTAATTCAAAAGAGTACACTCGCGTGCGCATAGGAATTGGACATCCGAAAGGTCAAAAGCCTGTTATTGATTTTGTTTTGCAACGTCCAAAGGGAAAAGAATTTGAAGGGTTTGAGTCCAATTGTGAATTAGCTGCACGCGCCACAATATATATTGTCGAAAATGGCGCAGATGCAGCTATGAATACATTTAATTAGGTTGTGCAGCATGTTTGACTGCAGTTTGTGCAGCATGTTTGCTGCAAATCAGTTGTGCAGCACGTTTGCTGCAAATACTAGCAAGGCATCTAGATTTATCTCAAAGACCGCCTCTCAAGGTTGGCTTTTGAAACTGGCTCTTAAAACTGAGGTCGACTCTCAAGGCTGATTCTCAAGACCGCCTCTCAAGATTGAGATTGACTCTCAAGATTTAACGCCCGCGCAAAGCATAGTTATTACTCATCCATCGAGATGGCGCCCATTGGGCATTCTTCTACGCAGTTTCCACACTCAATACAAGCATCCTCATTAACCACAGAAGCGCTATCCCCCACAATGTCAAGAACGCTTTCTGGACATGCGTCCACGCAAATACCACATGAAGAACATTCATCAGCGTTAATCTCTGGGATTGACATATTTGTTCCTTTCTACATCTTTGCTTGAAATTCAAGCACTTGTCAACACTAACTGCGCAAAAGCACAGCTCCTCTTACGTATGCAATCATATAAACAGCTTGCAGTGCCCAATAAATGATTAAGCGCAAATCACGCGCATAAAAGGGCAGCCGCTAAAGGCGCATACATAATAGCATTTTTGAAAGAAATTTCTTCTAATTCATAGACTTTTCTTAATTTAGTGCTCGCTCCATATATTATTCAAAACCTCGCTTACACGTCTCTCTTGCACGCTGTGCATGGCGAACACCCTAGACGCGCTAGGAGCGTGTGTGGTGTTCATCATTAAGATGTCAAAAGTGCGCGGGGCGAACACCTCATGAAAATGCGCACGAGTGTGCGGGATGTCTACCATAAAAAAGCTCCTAACGACAGTTGTGTTGGCCATTAAAATGGATACGAGCGCGTGTGGTGTTCACCATAAAAATGCCAAAAGCGAGCGTGGTGTTCGCCATTAAAAGTCCCTAAAGGTGCAATTAATTAAAGTTTTTTAGTCCCTAAAGGTGCAAGTAATGCTATTGTGCTGCGAAAATGATATAAGAACACTTAGGGGGTCGGCATGCAAAGATTAACACTAGAAAAACTGGGGACTGCGGTGAGGATAAAGCGGATTGAAGCTGAGCAAATAAGGATAATCGTTAGCGGCAGTTATAAGTAAAAGCGCCAAATCATAGATTAGCAAAGATGCCAAATCATAGCTGACGGCTACGATTTTGAGCTTAGTACAAAGGTATTATCTAGTTTGTCATCGTTTCTTTTTAGAAACAAAACCACAAATTGAAAGGGAAAGGTATTCCAATGACAGACGAAAACATACCGCAACAGCAAAATCAAACGCAGCAGCCAGCTGATGGCGCGCCAGCAAAAGTCAAGACATCGGGGCTTGGTATTGCCGCGCTTGTCCTAGGCATTTTGGCAATTATTGGCTCGTGGATTCCCATTTTGAACAACGTCTCTGCATTCATTGCTTTTATTGGTGCAGTTTTGGGAATTATTGGCATTGTTACGGTCGTAAAATCCAAGGGCTCAAAAAGCGGCAAGGGCGTTGCAATTGCAGGCACAATTATCTCTGTTGTCGCAATTATAATCGTACTTTCTACGCAGTCGCTTTATAGCGGCGCTGTAGACAAGGCAGCAGATTCTGTAACGCAAGCCACAGATAAGGCAACGGGCAATGCCACTGAAGAGCTTTTGAAAAATGACGTTTCAGTTGATTTTGGCGAATACGCTGTTGAAGACAACACCTACTATAAATCAGGGCAGTTAAATGTAACTGTAACCAATAAGGCTTCTGAAGCAAAATCTTACACTATTCAAATTGAGGCAGTTGACGAAAGCGGTAACAGAATTGAGGATGGTTATGCTTATGTAAATAAACTGCAGGCAGGACAGTCTGAAACCCAGGAGCTTTTTACCGCAATGACTGACGATAAAGTCGCCCAACTTCAAAAAGCAAGTTTCAAAATTGTGAGCGTTAGTCAGTATTAATTTTTTAGGGACTTTGCGAATCGGTACTGGTTTTGCTAGGCAGTGCTGGCTTTACACAACAACTTTAGCTTTACAAGGCAGTCCTAGTTTTTAAACAGAGCAACTTGGAATTTTTGCTTAACCTCTTACGCTGCTTTGATTAACCTCTTACGCTGCTTTGATTAACCTCTTGCGCTGCTTGCCACTTTTGAGCAGTGCGAGAGGTTTTCTTAGCTTGAAGTTTGCTTAGCTTGAGGCTTGCTTAACCCGCACGTTTTCTTAGCTTTAGCCTTCCTTAACCCGCATGTTTCTTAACTCGCACTTCATAGTACGGTTTGGGAAATTTTTATCAATTTGATATAATCATGAGCAGTAATAAACCAACATACCTAAAGGATAATTCACAAGTGCCACTAACAAACGAACTGCTCAACCAAATAATTCACACTTCTTCACTTGACAACTTTTTTGCCACAAATCATGTGCATAAGTACAGCTTGGAAGATTATTTAGCAATTCTTATCGAAGAAAAAAATCTCAAGCAGCCCGAGGTTATAAAAAGTGCAGGCTTAAATCCAACTTATGGATATGAAATTTTTACTGGTCGTAAAAAATCGCCTTCAAGAGACATTATTTTGCAGCTGGCGCTCGCCATACATTGCAATCTTGATGATACAAACAGGCTGCTCAAAATTTCAAATAACTCTGAACTTTATTCAAAATGCAAACGCGATGTAATCTTAATCTATGCCATTGTCCATGAATTTTCAATTATTGACACAAATCAAGAATTACATAGGTTTGGCGAACACCTCTTGGGCAAAGCAAAGTAGTAAACCAAAGTAATTTAAATGGTCAATGATACCTGTTATGACTAATAACGCCAAGAAAGACAAAACTCCTAAAGCTGTTAAAGAAGATGCGGCTGTCACAAAAAATGAAGCGCATGGACAAATGTCGACAAACAAAGAGCTTGACAAGCAGTTGGCACACTTGAGCAAAGATAATTCTTTTGAAGTCGTAGAGACTTTCAAGAATACCCCAGAAGAAAAAACGCAAAAAGTGGTCTTGAACAGCAACAACAGCGACGGCAACGGAAACAGCAGCGATGCTGGAAGCGGCGGCGGCAACGGGAATAGCGACAGCGCTTCTATAAACAATGCCCAAAAGAACAAGTTCTATATCAGAAAAGAATTTCACACTAGCTCTGGACGAGGAAATATTTATAAGCAACTGTGGGAGATGCAATGCGGCGGGGTGTTCGCCAAAAATATAGCCCAAATTATAGATTATTACGAATTTGGCGAGCTACAAGTATGCATTTTAGAATTTGTGGAAGGGCAAACTCTTGAGGCGTATGTAAAAAATAACAATTTGACGCTTGCTGAAATTGAGGAAATTTTTGCCCGACTATGCCGCACGCTTGATTGCTTGCACAGTGCTTTTGATAAGCCGCTCATACATCGTGACATCAAACCCACCAATATTATTGTGAACAAAAATGCTGGTTACAATGTTACGCTCATAGATTTTGGGATTGCGCGTTTTTCTAGAAACGACAATATGCCAGACACCACTCAGCTTGGAACTCCTTCTTTTGCTCCACCTGAGCAATACGGTTTTGGGCAAACTTGTATTGAAAGCGACATTTATGCACTTGGGATGGTGCTTTATTTTATGCTGACAGGAAAAATTTCTCAAAGCACTTTACGAGAAAACAGTTCTTTTGAAAAAGAAATTCTAGAGCAATTGCAGCCTATTTTGCTTAAGGCTACTGCTTTTGACCCAGCTTATCGCTATCATAGTGCAATGGAATTTTTGCAAGCGTTTCAAAATGCCTTAGCAGGTCACTTGGAGGTAGAACAAACAGAAGTAAGGCAGGCAAATACAGATGAGGCGAAGATAGAAAAAGCGTGGGTAGGACAAGCGAAAGCAAGGCAAACAGAAGCGGGGCAAGCAAGGGTCGAACAAGCAAAAACTGTGCAAGCAAAAACAAATCAGGCGACGACAAAAGAACCAAAAACAGAACAGACAAAGCTAGAACATGTGATGCAAGCTTGGATCAAACTCAAGCATAAATACGGTTTTGCTTGGAATATTGCTGTTATGATAATTTGGATTTGGTTTATTTTGGTCTGCATATTTATGGCAGTTTCTCCTGATAGCACACATACAAACACTACACTTACCAGTCGCCTTTGTGCATATTGTGGCTGCGCAGGATTGTTTATTAGCACGTGTGCCTTTCTTCTTCTTGAAAAATCAGGATTTAAGAAAAAATTTGGCTGGATGCAAGCACTCACAGTGCCAAAACAAATTATAATATTTTGCGTTGTAATAATTTTTGCATGTGTTTTTGCAGCGCTTTCAAGTCTGGTTTGAAGCATGTGGGGTGTTCGCCATTATGAAGCTAATGCTTGAAAACAAGGCTGATGTTCGCCATTAAAGGCTCAAAAGCACGCGGGGTGTTCGCCCACATGGCGCTAACATTTATGCATATGAACGGACACATGCAAACAAAAATAGACAAAACAAGGAGGCAGTTGATGTATCCAGATATAGATTGGGGGCGCGCTTGGCAAGAGGCGCAGGTAGGGCGCGTAAGAGACGGCGGCAGCGACTATTGGAACAAGCGCGCTCCAAGTTTTGCCAAAACTGCAGGTGTCTCACCCTATGCAAGTGAATTTATAGAGCGTGCGGCTTTGCGCGATGGCGACACCATTCTTGACATGGGTTGTGGCTCTGGCACTTTGGCATTGCCACTGGCAAAGGCGGGTCATAAAATTTATGCTCGCGATTTTTCTACTCGCATGATAGAGCTCATGCTTGAGCGTGCAGAACTTGATGGCACTCGCGATTTGATTAACGAAAAACTGCTTGCTTGGGATGACGATTGGGACGCGGCAGATACGCCAATTGCAGATGTCGCCTTTGCTTCTCGATCCATTGCAACCAAAGATTTGGCAGCAGCACTTGACAAACTCAATGCTCATGCGCGCCGCCGCGTTTGCATTACGCTTGCAACAGGGGAATCCCCGCGCTGCGATGTTACTTTGCTTAAAGTTATTGGGCGCGAGCCACGCCGTATGCCAGATTGCCAATTTGCCTGCAATATTTTATGGCAGCGCGGCATTGAGCCAGATGTTTCTTACATCAGAAGCCAGCGAGCAAAGGACTTTACCAGCTTTGAAGATGCCGTTGAGACAAATGCAATGATTCTAGAAACAACTCCTGAAGAGCGCAAGCGGCTTGAAGACTATACTCGCCAGCACCTTTATGAGCAAGAAGACGGCACTTGGACCTATGACCACAAACGCATTACAAGCTGGTGCTTTATCTCTTGGGACAAAGAATAAAGTTGCTAGTTAATAGAAAATAGTAGAGCAAATTTATTAAAGGCTATTTTAGATTAGCTCTGCTTTCTCCTGTATCCTTTTAAACTTGTGCCAAATGGCGATTTAGCGAACGCCGCGGGTGCTTGGTTAACACCACGGCAGCATTTGCCCACGGGTGTTCGCCATTATTATTATCATTCTTATTTTAAGTTTTCTCAATATTTTGAAATAAAGCTGCCTTAAAACTCTTCTTATTTCAATTTCTCTTGATTTTTTGAAATAAGGAAGCTATAAACTAAGTCTTTGTCCACGGGGTGTTCGCCAACACAAATGCTTATAGCTAATGGTTGTTACTCACGCTCTTTTTGGTTGCTAAAAGCAACGGCAATCATCAATTTGATGCGGTTTAGCTGGTTGACCTCTGAAGCTCCAGGGTCATAATCCACCGCCACAATATTACTTTGAGGATAGCGATGTCGCAACTCTTTAATAACGGCCTTTCCAACCACATGGTTTGGCAGGCAAGCAAAGGGCTGCGTGCACACGATGTTTGGCGCGCCTTCTTCTATAAGCTCGACCATTTCTCCTGTTAAAAGCCAGCCTTCTCCCATCATATTGCATAAATCCAAAATCTCTGAAGCTCCTTTTGCCACCTCTTCAATCCTCTTGAAAGGCTCAAAGCGCTTAGATTTTTCTAGGGCTTTACGCACGGGGTTGCGCATTTTTTCTAAAGCAGCAACGGCGCCTTTTGCCCCAAAATATTTCTTTAAATTGGGAGCTAGACGCTTGGCACGAAACGCAGGGTTGATAATTCCAAACAAAAAGAAGTCAACAAGACCTGGCACTACAGCCTCGCAGCCTTCGCGCTCAATGATGTTGACGATTTGATTATTGGCAGTTGGATGAAACTTAACCAAAATCTCGCCCACAACGCCAACACGCGGCTTGCTTCCAAAATTCTCACACGGCAGCGCATCGAACTCTTCAACAATTTGCTGATACACCTTTGGCATATCGCGCAATAAAGACAGCTCGCATTCGTGCTCTTTCATCCAATCCATCCACTTACGGAACAGCTTATGAGCAGAACCTGGCTTTTTTTCATAAGGGCGAACACGGTAGAGGCACATCATCAAAAGATCTCCCACGAGCAAAGCAGGAATCGCTTTTTTGAGCATAGCAGGTGTTACTTCAAAACCAGAATTGCGCTCGCCTGTATCGTTAAAAGCCAAGCTAATTACTGGTACGTGCCCCAATCCTGCCTCAAAAAGTCCTTTGCGGATAAGGCTGATGTAGTTTGTGGCGCGACACCCGCCACCAGTTTGCGTGATGATAAACGCTGTATGGTCCATATCATAGCGGCCACTGGTAGCAGCCTCCATAATCTGACCTGTTACCAAAATTGAAGGATAGCAAATGTCATTATTGACGTATTTCAAACCAGCATCCACTGCCTTTGGGTCTACGCTGGGCAAAAGCTCTAAGTTATATCCAAAGTGATGGAAAATAGGAACGAGCAGCTCAAAATGAATAGGGCTCATCTGCGGAGCTAGAATAGTGTATTTGCCGCTTTCTTGCATCTCTTTGGTATATTCCACACGCGGAAACTCCGTGCTTTTAATCTTGCAGTCT
This sequence comes from Bacteroidaceae bacterium, assembly GCA_963616365.1. GTDB lineage: Bacteria > Actinomycetota > Coriobacteriia > Coriobacteriales > QAMH01 > CAVAWX01. Next base: position 6,332 of record CAVEKR010000005.1, on the reverse strand, counting down.
ACGTTTTCTTGCTGCTTAAGCGCTGCTAAAAGGCTACGAATCCTAATGCGCGCAGCTCCTAGGTTAGACACCTCATCAATTTTGAGTACCGTATATACTTTGCCAGAACGCTCAAGAATCTCTTGAACTTGATCTGTTGTGAGTGCATCAAGACCGCAACCAAAGCTGTTTAGCTGCACTAAGTCAAGGCACTTGTTTTCTGTGACAACTTTGGCGCAATTATAAAGGCGGGTATGATACATCCATTGGTCATAAACACGCAGGTTGCGCTCGAGTTTTCCAAGGTGAGCAATGGAGTCTTCTGTAAGAACAGCAAGTCCAAAGCTTGTGAGAAGCTCTGGGATGGCGTGATTGATTTCTGGGTCAATATGATAGGGTCTGCCTGCTAAAACTATGCCGTGGCGCGGATTCTTGCTTGTCTCTGCGCCAGCGTTGGCAGCGGCGGCAGCGGCAGTGCTGCCAGCGGGGTGTTCGCCATCCTTACCTGAAACGCCAGCAGCGCCAGCGCCACTAGCAGCGCCACCAAGGTGTTCGCCAAAATCTTCTCCTTCTTTGAGCCACGCCAAGACTTCTTCTCCTTTGGCGCGCATTTTATTCTTAAAGTCGAGGTCAGCCTGCCAAGCGCGCTCAACTGCCTGAGAAATCTCTGAGCGAGTTGGGTACTCATATTCTGGATGAGCCTTGCGGCGATTTTTTACCAAATGCTCATATAAGCGCAGCTTAAGAGCCTCTTTATCATCATATGGGATAAACGGGTTCAAAAAGTCAATGCGCGAGGTCGAAAGCTCGTCGATGTTTAGGCGCAGCGCCTCAGAATAGCTCATGACAATTGGGCAGTTATAGTGGTTGTTTGCGCCTGCGTCTTCTTGGCGCTCCCACCTAATACATGGCATCCAAATAAAGTCGATATCGCGCTTGAGCAGATCCATGATGTGGCCGTGCGAGAGTTTGGCAGGATAGCAAGCATTTTCTGAAGGCATGCTCTCAACGCCTGCCTCGTAGGTTTTTTTGCTGCTCTCATTTGAAAGCTCAATGTGATATCCAAGGCATGTAAAAAACGTGTGCCAAAAAGGATAGTTTTCAAACATGTTAAGCGCGCGCGGTATGCCTACGCTGCCAAAACGTGCCTCTTCTTTAGAAAGAACGGGTCTGTCAAAAAGCAGCTTGTTTTTATATTCAAACAGATTTGGAACATCTGTGCTGTTCTTTTTAGTACCAGCGCCTTTTTCGCACCTATTGCCTGTTATAAAGCGGCGGCGATGCCCATCTTTGGGGTCAACGCCAAAGTCGTTTATAGTGAGCAAGCAGCGATTTTCACATAGACCGCAGCGTGCCGTTGATTGCTTGACCTCTAGCGCATCGATTTTCTCGCATGAAAGCAGGCTGGAGCCCTGCACGCTTGCGCTTGCGCTTGTGTCTGCACCTGCACCTATACCTGCACCTGCGACTGCGCGGTCGCGCGCCAAAAGAGTTACACTTGTACCTGCGCGGTCGCGCGCCAAAAGGGCTGCACCCCATGCCCCCATATGACCTGCAATATCTGGACGAATAGCATCGTGGCCAGAAA
>CAVEKR010000005.1:0-3944 GCA_963616365.1 Bacteroidaceae bacterium | reverse complement strand
CGCTCGACCTCGCTACCTTGGGTGTCGCCCAAATTTTGCAGGCGCTCTTGAAGTTTGTCAAGGCTAACTTTTTCCTCATTTTCCATGCTAGAAAGCGCAGCACCACGCGCCACAAAAAGATGGCTATCTTCTGGAACAATTATTGCATCATCACTTAGCTTGAGGGTCTCTATAAAGCGTTGCCGCAGCTGAGGCAGGTAGTGCAAAGGGCCGCCCAAAAAGGCAACATTGCCTCTGATTGGCCTCCCGCAGGCAAGCCCAGAAATCGTCTGCATAACCACAGCTTGGAATATGGATGCGGCAATATCGTTTTTATTTGCGCCCTCATTTAGCAGGGGCTGAACATCAGTTTTGGCGAACACCCCACACCTAGAAGCAATCGGATAAATCATCTTATGGGCTGCTGCCATCTCGTTTAGCCCAGAGGCATCCGTGTCAAGCAAGGCTGCCATCTGGTCAATAAAAGCACCTGTTCCACCTGCGCAAGTTCCGTTCATGCGCTGCTCAATGCCATTATCAAAATAAATTATCTTGGCATCTTCTCCGCCAAGCTCTATGGCAACATCGGTTTGAGGAATAAGGTGCTCAACTGCGCATTTATTTGCTATGACCTCTTGAATAAAGGGCACATCGAGCCATTGAGACAAAAGAAGCCCGCCAGACCCCGTAATAGTGATGGTGGCTTCTTGCTGCTCAATGCCCTTATCTTTGAGTGCTTGCAGCGCCTCGTCAATAATTTCTGCAACGGTGGCGCGGATGTCGCTGTGATGGCGACGGTATACGCTAAAGATGACGGCCCGATCGCCCTCATCAGCTTGTTTGCCTACGTCTTGCAAAACCAGCATTTTAACGGTGGTGGAACCAACATCAACACCGATGTGCAGCGTTGCATTTTTGTCATTATTTTTATTGTCTATCATAAGTTATACTCGTATTCACTTGTATTTGTTTGCTTAAAACTCATCCACTTATGATAAGGCACTTTTCAGTTTCTGAAAACGGCTATTTCACTTTGTTAGAATAATGAAAATCTTGGACAGCACAAATGATAATGGCGTGCCTCCCGTAGGCTAATAATGGCGAACACCCGTGTGGCAAATAACAATGGCGTGCCCCCGCGTGATAGTTAAACGACCGTGGTGTTCGCCATAAAAACGAGTAGTAGTGGTAATATAGTAGGCGTTTTGAGTTTAATTTCCGAGTTTAGTTTTTAAGCTGCATTTTGAACTTGCGCGAACGCGCAATAAAAGATGCACTATAAAGGATTTGCTATAAGAAATTTATAAGGAGTTAGATATGAAAGCGCTAAAGATTATTTCTGCAATCATGGGTGTTTTGTTGCTTTTGCCACTGTGCGCCTGCACAAACGCTGGTCAGGGCAGCAACCAAGGCGCTGGTCAAGGCACGGATAACGCAGCTGTTTCCGCCAACGCAAATAACCCAACGATTTCTGCGACAATCAAAAAGGATGCAAAATTCGATTCGGCTGACTTAAGTATTGGTGCAGACGACTTTGAACAGGCAGGTTTTGCTTTTGGCGATTCTTGCGATGTCGAATTTAGCAACGGACTAACTCTAAGCGATGTGGGCTACTTTAACGGTTTTTACGTCAAGGTCGGAGAGCCCGTGATTGTTGCATATCCAAATAATGATTACGCCATTATTGCATATAACAACAGGGATTTTTGGTCGACCGAGGGTCTGTCAGATGGCGACACTGTAAAAATCACCTGCAAAGAAAAAGGCAAGTTCAAAACAACGCAAGACGCATTGTCCCAAACATATTCTGTTGAGCGCTCCGATTATTCCTCCGATGAGCAATTTTCCAATTTTAGGGCGCTCACAGGCGGAAACTTAAAGTCCAACTTCTTGTTTAGAGGAGCTTCTCCTGTTGATAACAGCAGAAAAAGGGCGAGCATAACAGATTCTTTGCTCAAGAAAAATAACATCGTGGATATTATAGATTTGACAGATACAGATGAAGAAATGCAGGGCTATTTTTCTGACGAAAACTCCAGTTCAGACAATGCAAATTCAAGCTCAGGCAGCGCGGGGACAGGCAACACAAACTCAAGTTCAAACGGCGCGGGGACGGGCAGCGCAAATTCAAGCTATACAAAGGACCTCTTTGAAAATGGCAAAGTTATTGCTTTAGGGATGGGCTCAAATCAGGATTCCGATTCTTTTAAGTCGAGCCTTGCCCGCGGAATTAAGCACCTCTTAAATGAGGGCGGACCTGCGTATATTCACTGCATGGAAGGCAAGGACAGGACTGGCTTTGTTTGTATGTTAATTGAGGCTTTTGCAGGTGCAGCATATACCCAAATGCGCGATGACTACATGCAAACCTATGCCAATTATTATGGCGTTACAAGCAGCTCTGACCCCGATAAATATAACGCCATTTGTTCGCTCTACTTTGATGCTTTTTGCGAATACCTCGCAGGCACGTCTAGCGCTAACGCAGGTGACAGCACGGGCGCGGGCGCATCTAACGAGGGCGCATCTAACGCCGGCACGAGCGCATCAGACACCAGCGCTTTGCAGTCTTTTAACTATGCTCCATCTGCAGAAAACTATCTGCGCTCCTGTGGGTTAACAGATGAAGAGCTAAACCAGCTTCACAACATGATTGAGAATTAAAGGTTTGGCGTGCACTCATAGGGCTGTTTTAATTATGGCGAACACCCCAGGGTTATTTTAATAACATGCCCCCGCGGGACTATTTAATAGCGTGCCCCAAAAAAAGTTTGCCCACACATAAAAGCAAGTTGTGATATACTAAAACCGTATTACACGTATTACTTATATTATACAAGGAAAAGCTATGCAAACTGTTGTTACTTCTAGAATTGACTCCAGCTTAAAAGATAGAGCTGCTGATATCTTAAATGCAAATGGTCTTAGTGTCTCTGATGCTATAAGACAAATGTTTGAAGCAGTCGTTATAAACAATACACCAGCGTTTTTAGACAACAATCAGACGGTCAAGCAAACAGCAAAAGAAAAAATAGCAAAACTAGATGAGATTTATGTTCACGGCTTTGAAAATTGCTCAGATGAAGAATTGCAAAAGCTAAGAATTGAGGATAGATATGCGCCTATTTCTGGACACTAATATTGTTTTTGACTACTTATTGCACAGGTCTGCCTTTTACAAAGACTCTAGAACGGTTGTACTCCTTGGCTGCTTTGAAGAAACCGAAAATTTTATTTCAGCATCAACTGTTACGGACATCAATTATTTTTTGAAAAAAGAATATGGCAGCTCACGCGCACAGGAAATTATCGAGACCGACTTAAGCTTCTTAAAATTAGCGCCAGTAACCCAAAATGAAATTGCAAGCGCGCTAAAAAGACGTTGGACAGATTTTGAAGATGCAGTTGTTGCAGCGTGTGCAGAAACCATAAATGCTGACTTTATTGTTACCCGCAACCAAAGCGACTTCAAACTTTCAAAAATCCGTGCGCTTTCCCCAACTGAGATGCTGCAATGGTTTGAATCAAATAATATAGTTTACGAGGCAATAGATTTTATCAATGAGAAGCAACTTGATGAGAATTAACGATAAACACATAGCGATTATTGGCGGAGGAGCTGCTGGTCTAGCTGCTGCTATTGAAGCTGCATATACTGGCGCTACAGTGAGCATTTTTGAGAAAGCAACGCGCTTGGGCAAGCCGATTCTAAAAACTGGCAACGGCCGCTGCAACTTGAGCAACTTGCGTATTTGCGCTGGCAGCAATCAAAATTCGAGCAATAATAATGGCGAACACCCTAGCAGCATTCACAAGTTTAACGATTCTAGCAAACTCCTTGACAGCTTTCGCGGCTATTACGATTTTAGTGCCTTTGACACCTCCAATAATTCTAATAGCACCCAAAGCTGCTTTCAAAATTACAATAATCCGCAGTTTGTTACCCCTATTTTGACAACCTGCGA
>CAVEKR010000004.1:13143-19250 GCA_963616365.1 Bacteroidaceae bacterium | reverse complement strand
CTTCAGTATTTCTGATTTTAGAGATGTTATTGCTTATTTGCGCAGGTTGATAACTGTTATTTAAGTATTTCACGTCAAGTTGATTATTACCAGCATTTGCATCTAGAAATTCTTTGACGCCTTGAGGGTAAGGGTGAGGATAGAGCGATGCGCTGTTTTTTATGGTATCGCTTGCAAAAGTAAAGGAATTTTTTGCAAGGTGCATAGCTAAAATTTGCATACCGCGCCCAAGCTGGGCAAAGTCATCAACTATTACATGAGAATATGAGAGTGGCGTCTTGCCTAATGGCTTTGGCTCATTTGGTGCTTCTGTTCCATTTGGCGTTTCTGCCTTATCTAGATTTTGCGACTCTTCTAGCGTTTCTGCCTCATTTAGCACTTTTAAGGCAAAACCTGCAAGCTCATATTCCAAAATACCGCCTGTAAACTGCAAATTCTCGCGCAAAAGGCTAAGGACATTTTTTTCTTCAACTGTGGCTTCCCACTCTTCTTCTGTCATTGCCTCGCTAAATTGGCGATACAAAAATCCCATAAGCTCGCGCAAGCGTCTGCCCTTCATGGTGGTTGTTCGCATGTCTTCAAAAAGAATTGTTTCTTCGTATTTGCTCATTACATGCGAGCCTCTACCTGTGATTTTTTCTGCACTAGGAATAGAGACTATACCTTCTGCCACGCTTTGCATGGTCCTAAATTCAACAGGCGCATTTGGATTTAGCCCTGCAATCAGGGCACGCTCTTTAAAATCACGCACCAATGCATCGTTAGCGCAGCACACCAAAATATTAGAGCTGGCATTATTTATACCAGCTCTGCATAACTCTACTAAATGATTGACCAGCGCATTGGTCTTTCCACTTATGGGAAGCCCAATTATCGCATTGCAGGTTTTAGAGTATGAGTAGTCATACATTTGTATCTCCAGTTGAATTGGCTATTTAGTATTAGCGTTTGTGTCTGTATTTGCGCTAGCGCTCGTCTCTGTGCTTACGTTTGTGTCCGTGCCTGTATTTGCGCTGGCACTTGTATCTGCGTTAGCGTTTGCTTTGGCGCTTGTATCTGCTCCAGCGTTTGCACTTGTGTTTGTATTTGTGTTGCTAGCTACCGTGGTGTTCGCCATTGTAAAAGAATCGTCAGCCGTATTTGTTAAGGGCACATCCGTTGCGCCTTCCTCGGATTTTTTTGGCCAAAACGGCATGGAAATTGCATGCGCGGGGCAAGAGATCACGCACTCGCGGCACTTTGTGCACTCAGACATTTTGGCACCTCTTTCTAGGTGCCGAGGGTCAATGCCGACCTCGCACACTCTGTGGCAGCGGCCGCATTTTATGCCGTCTTTTTCGACGCACTTGTGAGTGTCTGCTGTTGGTCTGAACGTGCGGTTTAGCTTGCCGACTATGCTCATAAACGCAGATATGGGGCAGATATGGCTGCACCACTTTCTAAATACGACCACTTCTAAGATTATAAGCACTGGAATCACGATGACTGACCAGGTCAGATCTCCGCTTCCAAAAAGTCCGATTAGGATAAATACCATTGCAAAGGACAGGCCAACAGGGCAAATTAAACAAAAGACAGGAAAGCCAAAAATGGCTGCTGACAATAGGGAGCCACCCAAAATAACGGTTCTGGCATTTGATGGCTTCTCGTCTGGCGCACATGCGCACTTTGGGGTTTTATGATTTTTGGCGCTTGTGTTGCTGGCGCTTGTAGCGCTTGCGGCGCTAGCAGCGGCGTTGGCGGCTGCCTTGCCATCGGCGCTTGCCTTACCTGCGGCGCTTGATTTACCAGCGGCGGCTACGTCTTCTGAATCTTGCTCCTCTGTCTCTTTTGGCTTTAGAATTGTTCGCCATTTTTTCCATATGGGAACAGGGCATATCCATGCGCAAAATGCACGCCCCAACAAAATAATAGCAACAATAGCCACTACCAGCGAGATTATAGCGCGCGGCACCATGGTTTTGCTAGAAATCATTGTAAGCAAAGACCCTATTGGGCACAAAACAGAAATGCTTGACCAGCCAATAGATGAGATTGAACCAAAGCCTGTGTGTAGAACAAACCCAACGCCTGCAAGCACTAAAACAAGTAAAGGAATGATAATTCGTAATTTTCTAGTCATGATCAACTCAATTCTGATATTCGCTTGCGCGACTTTCTGGGACAACAATAATGGCACGTGAAGTAGCACCTTGCGTGATGGAAGCATCTTCGAGCGACACGCACGCATTTTGACATGCACCGCAGCCATTGCATGCGTCGCGGTTAACAACGGGGCGCCCGTGCTCTTCTAGGGTGATGGCTCCATATGGGCAAGCGTCATAGCAAAACTTGCAACCGTTATATTTGCTCCATGCCAAACACCAATCGCGAATGATTACAGCCTTTCCCAAAATGGTGTTCTTTACTGTTGCACCATCTTTTAGCTTTAACGCCTCGGTTGGACAAAACTTAACGCATTGCGGCTCTCCATTATGTGATTCGGTGCAAAAATCGCACCAACCACGATTAAAGTCTGCCGTAGGCATACGCACTCCAAGCAGCCCTTCTTCTAGATGAGTGGGCACAAGTGCATTTTTGGGACAAGCCTCAACACAGCGCTGACAGCGTATGCACGCCGAGAGCAATCTGTCTTCGTCCTGTCCTCCAGGAGGTCTTACCTGGGATTTTGCAGGAATATATTTTGTTCCGCCAAGCACTAATAATGCACATGCACCGCCAGCACCCATGGTAAAAGAGCGGCGTGACATTCCTAGGTATTTTTTTTCTTGGGGAACACCTTTTGTGTCTTGGGCAACGCTTTTTTGTGCAGCGTGCTTGCCGTTTTGGGCGGCGCTTTTTTGCAGGACGCCCTCTTCTTGAACAGCACCGCTTTCTTGCAAGGCATCCTTTGTGTCTTGCGCGACGCCGCTCTCTTGCACGGCGTCCTGGCTCTTCACTTGATTTTTTGCTTCATCTGCCATAGTTCACATATCACCTCTTGTCTTAAATTTACGCTAGTTTACGCTATCTTTTTTATAACTCGCGCTAGCTTTATAGCTCGTTTTAGAACTCGCGCTATTTTGCCCTACCTTGTGCCAAGTTTGCACCATCTTGCACTAGGATAAAATGTCTTTTATCACGTCATAATCTGTTTCTAGAAATCCTTCGCATAAATATGCCAAGCCTTTATAAAAGTCAGTCAACGCAAAATGCTTCATTTGCTCGGCAAGCAAGGGAACCCAAGCTCCCAAATGATCTTCTAGAAAATTGCGTTGCGTTTTTAATAACTTTTTTGCTGATTTATTATCGTCTTCTTTAAGAGCATCAGCTGTTCTTTGAGCCAATATCTGCATATATTCAAGCTCAAGGGCAACATGGTCTTCTCCCTCTTTCCAGCTTTCTTGCTTTTCTAGACCAGCTGCCCTATAAAGTGCCAAAACCTCATCCCTAGCTGACTGCATAAGCAGGCGTTTTTCGCTAGAATAAACGCTTTCAAAAGGATAAGCTGCTGCATGCCCGTTATATCCGTGTCCAAAAAACACGCGCATATAATCAGCTGCTAAATCTGTCAATGTATTTTCCCAAATACCGCTTAAGTACGTGGCAATTAGCTTGTGTGCCTTATCCACCTTTTTATTGCCCGTGCTCACACGATACTTTGTGTCATGCATCTGTTTGAGCAGGTCTTCGTCGACTTCTTCTCTAAACAATCGCGACAAAAGACCATATACGCCTGCACGCTGCTCATTTAAGAGTATCAACTCAGCGTTTTCTTGCTCTTTTTGTTCTTTACCTTTAAACATTTTTGCTCCTATGTACTTGCCCATTTATATGTGGCTACTTTTTATTTGCTCGCTCGGTGCGCCACTAATTTTTGTGCGCCAGCCCACATGTGTTTGCCATTTCTACAGGGGTGTTCGCCATTCCTATGCGACTGCTAATTTCTACAGGGGTGTTCGCCATAAAAATCGTCCGCTACCACAAAATCGCCCACTAGCACAGCGTCACCCACCAATACAACGTCTTTTACCAGCACACGCCTTGCGACTCGGTCAAGACTTCTCCGTCTGTGCCCTCGTGCGTTTTTGGCTCGGGCACATAACTTGTCTCTTGAATGTCTGCAAATTCGCTCTCAAAATACTTCTTGCCAAAGTCGGTCAGCTTCCAGGTTGACCCGTTCCAGCTGATGGCCTCGCAGCGCTCGAGCGTTTCTACATAATGCTGAACAAAATGTATGCGGTTTGGCTTAGAAATCAACGGGTCGCCGTCCACGGCTGCGGATAGCTCCTTCATGGTTGTGCCGTCCTGCGCATTTGCCATGCGCATGACGCGCTTATAAATGCCGAGGTATTTCTCGTCTGCGCTCAATTGCTCTTTGAGCTTTGTGTCTAGGTCGCGGTCCTCCAACATCTGCTCGCCCGCCGCGCTGATGTGCCAATAGACAGGCTCGGGGTTTGTGGGGACGTAGAATTCCTCGCCATCTTCTATCACGATGTCTGGCTTTGCCTCGTGCTCAACATAAGGGTCTCCATCAGCGGTTACGCGCTCAAGAGCACCTGCGACCTCCAGCATTGTACAAATGTTTACGGGCGAATACACCGAGAATTTGTGCGCGCGAATTTCGTCAATTTTTTGCTCCATCTCCTCGTTTGAGGTAATGTCTGTAGCCGCCTCCAAGGTCTGGAGCAGCATAATCCTGTGAGGATACATATATGCGAACAGCTCGCGCGTGCGCTCGATTGCTGGTCGCTCAGCATATTCTGGACTGTCTTGCTTTATCGCATGTTCGATTTTTGGGACCTTTTCAGGGTCTGGCGGCAAAAATTCCGTTCTGCCCTCTGTGTTTGGCAAAAACACGCCAGGGTCCACGCCGACCGAGTCCATGTCAATGGGCTCGTCTGCGCCTGCGACCTCGTCCCCAAAGATGTCAAAGTTGGGATCGAACTCAAAGTTAAAGCCTTGAGATGGCTTTTCTTGGGCTGCATTGGGCTGATTAGCAGCGCCTTCCTGCGCTGCATCGTTTGCCTGCGCCTCTTGCATAGCGCCGCTTTCGTTATTGTTTTTGTCTTCGCTCATGTTTTACTGTCTCCTTAACTCAAATCTTTTTTTATGTCAAGCCATAAATATTCAAAAGTCCCTGCCCACTAGTCGTGCTTGGACGCAAACCTCGCGCGCTTTCTATAAAGCTTGCAGGTTTGCACATTGCAACCTCAAGCCCAGCTTCATCCTTGCAACGCGCATAAAATATATGGGCTTGATCAGCAATTCTTTTATCGACACGCGTAAAATACGAAAGAAAAATTTCGGGTACAGCAGATTCTGCCTCACTTTGCGCGTTAGGGCGAACAAGGTGTTCGCCATGCTCAACACCATCAAGTCCCTCAACGCACCCAATGTAGAAAATAAAGTCAAATTGCCCATGAACATCTTTTATGCTTGTGATAGTTATTTCCTCAGAATTTTGGCGAACACATGGGTGAACCAGCTGCTCATGCACAATCGTCTTCAAGCGGTGTATGTCTTCATCCCCATCGACAATCTTTAAAATGTGGGCAAATTGCTTTACGCTTGTCATGCCCAAGAGCTTCATCAAAGTAAAACCGCGAGCTCCTGCACATGTTTTTGTAAGTTCGTTGCATTGTTCATCTGTAACACCAAGCTCGTTTAGTTTTTTGCGTGCCTCTTCCTTTGTACAGACTTCGGCTTCTGTGTTGTCTGCGCTATCACCTGTCGCCCCACCTTGTGCCTCATCACTTGCGCATGCCAAATAATCAATCTTGGCAAGCGCCAAAGCTGCATCGGGTTTTAACTTTCTGCACGGCAGGCATATGACAGCTGGAATTTCTAAGCTCTTGCAGGCTCGCAAAAATTGCAAAATCCATGCGTCATTTGGAGCGGCGACGCACACGCGCTTAGGCTTGTAGCCGCGATTATGCGCCAGCTTCTGCGCCACGCGCGCCACATTTAAAAGCTCGTCTTCTGGAGTCTTCCACTTTACCAATGTGCATGCATTTATGTTTTTGCTAGTCATATTTTTACCACTCAAAAATCGCGCTTTTGCTGCTTACCAGCTATCTTTCCATCGCTTGCCAGCCATTTTCTTACCGCCTAGCAACCGTGCTTTT
>CAVEKR010000004.1:5429-12149 GCA_963616365.1 Bacteroidaceae bacterium | reverse complement strand
AATTAGGTCTTACTAAAGCCATTGTGCCCTCCGTCTCTTGGTTTTTTCTTGCTTAGTTTTTCTTGCTTAGGTTTTGCGGTCTCGGGTTCGCTATTTTTGCAATTTCTGTAGCTCTATAATCTTAGTATAAAAACGTAAAAATTCTACGCATTATTTCATACCTCAAATAATATAATTCTTATTATTTGCTATATGAAAACGCGTATATTATTCTATCTACGCTGCGCTTTTGTGTGGTTGAGCTTTTACGCAATCCGTGTGGAATCGCGCGCTTACGTACAGTTGCGCACGACTGAGCAAAAAAGCAAAACGCGCCCGCACCCCCGCGCGCAACGCTCATGGCAGCACCCGCGCAACACGCGCCCGCGCGGCAATGCTCACACGCGACCCGCATACGAGCACGCGCAGAGCGCAAAACTTGAAAAACCTCAAACGAGTGGAGAAAAAATGCCAAACATCGACGACATGATTAATAACGTAGTTAAACTCGACGGAACTTTTATCACAGTCCACCACGAGCGATGTGTCCTCGTGCGAAACAGAAATGCGGACTGCCTAAAGTGTTCGACAGTATGCACTACTGGCTGCATTACATTTGACGGCGAATCGCTAAACATCGACACAACCCGCTGCATTGGCTGCGGAACTTGCGCAACAATATGCCCGACCTGCTGTTTAGAGGCTCACAACCCAAACGACTCAGAGCTTTTGGCGCAATGCGAGGCCGTGGCGCAAGCGCATGACGGGCGCGTATGCATTGCATGCGACAATATCTTAGACAAAGAAGTCGCAGCTATTGGACCTTGTACAGACGTTGCGCGCGTAACCTGCTTGGGTCGCATCGAAGAAACCCTGCTCGTAGACCTAGCACAAAAAAATTACGAGACAATACTCGTGCACGGTCATTGCAGGTTGTGCGAGCACGTCAAGGGTCGCCAAATGCTAGAGCGCGTCTTGGACACAAAAAACAAGCTGCTCGACGCATGGGGTGTTCAGGCAAAATGCACACTCCCAAAAGAAATGCCTTGGGAGGTAAACAAAAACGCCGCAAGCACGGATGAGCAAACCGCAGCTCAACAAGCTAATATCCAAGCAACACATGCAGAAAAACCCAAACCGCACTACAGCAAGGTAATGGAAGACGGCACTCTTCCTCACTTTTTGCCTGACCGCCGCGAACGCCTGCTTGACTCGTTAGCCTCTTTTGGCCAGCCGCGCGATGTTATACTAGAAACTCGCCTTTGGGGACACGTGATAATCGACACAGAAAAATGCAAGTCATGCCGCATGTGCTCGGTGTTTTGCCCAACAGGCGCGCTTAGCCGCTTTGATGAAGAAGATGGCACATTTGGCGTAAAGCATTACGCTGGCGATTGCATAAAATGCAGAGCCTGCACAGAGATTTGCCCAGCAAATGCCCTGACCTTGTCCGATGAGGTCAACGCGCGCGACATGCTGGGCGGCATGACGGACAAATACGTCATGAAGCCTCTAGAAGTCGAGCGCTCAGGCCCGCACACAATCAGAGACATGGCGCGCACCTTTACAGGCGGCACGCAAGTGTACGAGAGATAGCATTAATCAGGAGAGAAAATGAGTGAAGAAAACAAAAAGGCGCCGACACTTTCTAGCTACGAGCCAGTTGTCGTGCACATAAAACGCAAAACTGCCACGGACGCAGACGTGGACGCGTACATAAACGAGCTGCTAGACCGCCATGGTCATTGGGAGCACGTCAAGCGAGCCGTGCAGCCGAGCGACTATATTTTGGTCGACATGCAAACGGCCATCAACGGCGCGCCCAGCGCTGAGCTTTCGGGTGAACACATGAGTATCGACCTTTCCCCTGGTAAAATGCCCAGCGGTTTTATCAAGGGCGTCCAAGGAATGACCATCGGTCAAACGCAGACCTTCTCTTTTAGTGCAGCTCGTGCGGATGGCGAACACGCTGCGGCAAATGATGCAACTTGTGCGGATGGCGAACACGATGCGGCAAATGACGCAACTCACGCTGATGGCGAACACCCTGCGCCAAATGAAACAAGCAAAACCGCAGCCAGCACCACGCTAGAAGACAAGTTTGATGTCACACTGACCTTGCACGACATCTGTATTAGGGTAAGACCTGAGCTAAACGACCGTTTTGTTTGCGAAGCCCTTACAGATTCTGGGTCCACAGTGGCTGAGCTGCGCAAAAACACTCAAAAGATTGTCCAAGAACACATGGATGTCGAAAACGCAAAGCGTCAAGAAATGGCTGCAGATATTGAGCTGTCGCGGCGTCTTACAACGCCTGTCCCTGATGAGACTATCAAAGACACGGCAGCTGAGCTGTACAAAACGCTCACATCTAACTTACAGTCGCAAAATATCACGCTCAAGCAATATATGGAGTCGCAAAACTTGACTGAGCGCCAATTTCAGATGGAGCTCCTTTCGCAAGCGAGAGATTCCCTGCGTCAGGGCTTGGCGCTCGATGCTCTTTTTGCTCACTTGCAAAAAACGCAAAACGCTTCTATAGAGGACGAAGACATTCAGCGCGCACTTGGAGAAATGGCTCCAGGCAGGGAGTCAGAGGCAGAAGAGTATCTCAAAGAAAATAACTCGTGGGATTCTGCACTTCAGATGGCGCAACGCCTAAAGGCGCACGATTGGCTTATGGAAACCGCAACATTTTTATAGAAACGCCTATTAGTTATCTAGTTCAACGCTGTCCAATAAATCGAGCAGCTCTTGTTGCGAGTGAACATTGATTTTCTTGTAAATATGCCTCATATGCGTATTTGCTGTTCCTGGGGCAATGTATAAAATCTTTTGAATTGATGCAGCGTTTCTGCCGCAGGCAAGCAGGTAAAACACCTCCGCCTCGCGGCGCGACAGCAAATAAGTATCTGCAATCACAGCGCATTTGCGCTTAATTTCGTTTGGTCTATCTTCTATTTCAGTTTCTTCTTTAATGCGCTTGTCGCTTTGAATTGCCTGCTTATCTAGGTCATGCAAAGCATCGATGTCTATCTTTTTTGATTGAGTGCCACTTTGGTTTTCTACCTTAACGCCACTTTGCGCACCAGCACCTGTACCTACGACACCTTGCACGCTTTGGGCAGCTTGCGCGCCAGCGCCCTGTGCGCCGGCACCCTGTGCCCCAACACCTTGTACTTTTTGCACAGCTTGCGCCCCTTGTGCAGCAGCGCCTGCGGCGTCTTGCACACCAGTGCCTGCGCCCGTGGCGCTTTGCGCAAACTCATCTTCATAAGCGACGCTTTGCATAGATTCGTTTATAGGCACGCTTTGCATACCATCATTTGCACGCATATTCTCAACAGGGTGTTCGCCATTAAACTCAGCAGCAATGCTAGCAGGGTGTTCGCCATCATACCCATACGCACCTGCGCCGTTTTGCATGCTTTCATTTTCATTGATAAACGTCGCTGGGTGTTCGTCACCAAAATCAACCTCGGGCATTTTATGCATCTTCAAGGTCTTGAGCAGCTCTTCGTGAGTTGGCAAAAGAGCCGTGCTAGTCGCCATCAAAAAGAGCAAAATCACGGCAATCGCAAAGAATTCTGGCGAGACGCCGATGTTTATCACGCCCGCGCAATCGAGGCTGAAAGTGAGCGTTTCTCCGAGCAAGAGCATGCCGTAGCCAAAGCCGTAAACCGTAAACGTGCTTATGCGATATTGCTGGGTCGTGTTGCCCAATATCACCCACACAGAACAGCCAATCAGGATATAAGAGCAGGTAAAGACGAATAGATAGTTTTCTGTGCTATTTAGCTCAAACAAAATGGATACTGCCAGCATGACGGCAATCACGGGAACCAAGACGCGCGTCATAAAATTGTGGACGCGGCGCTGAAACAGAACCGCCAGCGCGATGAGCAGCCCAGATAGCAGGGCGCTTATGACAATTGTTGCAACAATGCTGTCGCCGCCGTTAGCGCTAAGTCGCATGACCGCCAACCTGCAAATACTCATCACAATGCCCAATAAAAAGCACGGGATGGCAATGTGTAGGGCAAATGGAACGGTTCTGACTGGCACGGTCATGGCGCGAAACTCCAGCTTGTCCACAAATTCTGCCGAACACGCCTTGAGGCAAAACCATTCGCAAAAAGGAATCACGATGGCGATAATGCAACACACCAAGGGGTTATCTTTGCAGGTCAAGACAATAAGGGCAAACAGGCAAATGGCTATTGCAAAAGAAAACGCAGCGCTTAGCGCAATGCTTGCAACATCGCACACCCCAGCCGAGACGGCATAACTCATCATCAGCACAGCCGATCCAAAGCCAGTTAGCACCCCAGCAATTGGCAGCGCAAACAAGCGCAAGCTCAAATTGATGTTTGCAAGCGCAATAAATAACACTCCAACGGCAATGCATATAGCAGCAATAAGTCTCATGTTTTGGCGTCTTTTTGTTGTAGAAAAGAGCTTTCGCGCCCGTTTCATAAACGCCCCATACCACAGCATAACCACGCCAAGAGTTAGCACAGAGACCAAATTCAAGACGTTTACGTATTTTGATCCAATATCGTTGACTAGGGTAAACTCCCCCAAAATCGCCAGAAACGGCCAGAAAATTCGCAAGGCAAATCCAATCACAAACCAAGGCGAAATTTTTCCAATCGCATACGTAGGGTCTTCTTCAAATTTAATAGAAACTTTTGGCCATTTAATACCCATAATATTATTCCAATCAAAAAATATTTTCAGTCATCATATATCCGATACCTTATATTAGCCCATTTTTAGAACACTCGTAAGCAAAAAATCAATTTTTATGCGGCGTGCTTGTTGGTGCTTGTTGCGTGCTTGGTGTGCGGCAGGCTTGTTGCGCGCTGCATGCTTGTTGCGCGCTGCAGGCTTGTTGCGCGCTGCATGCTTGTTGCGCGCTGCGCGCGTTACGTTTGTTGTGCTTGGTGTCTTTTTTAATGGCGAACATCACGGGCGCTTTAAGAACAGACCCGTGCAAAAGTAGGTTTACTGGTATGTGTTAACTGTGTAAAAAAGCGGGTTGCATGCTTCTTGCTCAGACAGCACTTGCGCGATTTTATGTTTGGAAAATAAATGGTGCTTTTATTTGGTAAAAGCCAAGTAGAACGTGTACAATAAATTGCATGAATGGAAACAATATCATACTTATAGGAATGCCAGGGGCTGGAAAGTCAAGTCTTGGTGTTGTACTTGCAAAAAGGCGCAATATGGCTTTTTGCGATACGGATCTGCTTTTGCAAGAAGGCGCAAATCAGCTGCTCAGCGATATTATTGCTGAGCGCGGGCTTGATGGTTTTAGGCAATACGAAAACTATATTTTGCGCGGGCTTGAATGCGACAATACAGTTATTTCTACTGGCGGATCCGCGGTCTATGGCGCAGAAGCCATGGAGCATTTTAGAAAAATCGGTTCGCTGGTCTTTTTGGATTGTTCGCTCAAAGAGCTTGATAGGCGTCTAGGCCCTGACTTAAAAGCGCGCGGCGTTGCAATAAAAAAAGGCATGACCTTGCAAGATCTATACGAAGAACGCCAGCCGCTCTATAAACATTGGGCAAACTACACCTTAGATACCACAGATATGAGCACTCGCGAAGCCGTCGAAGCGCTCGACGAGATGCTGGCTTAAACGCTACTCTTGAATGGTGATTTTTATGTCTTTGTCTAGACCGTAGAATTTTTTATACCAGTTTTTAAGCATGTCAGAAGTAGGATCTGCTCTCCAAACATTTCCATTGGCATTTAATGACGAAATAACAATCTCTTGAGCCTGCGACTCTTTTGCCTGCTTAACATATGCGTCGCGCTCAAAACTTGCAAGCCCTATTGGCAAATAAATAATCAACCACACAATAATAAGCACCGCCGCAAAAACGTGCGCAAATAAAGGAATAAGTTCTGAAATTCTCTTATTACTATGCTTGCTGCACATAAAAATGCGCTGCACAAGCAGGGTTGCCAGCAGGCACAACATAAAATATGTTGGCAAATAGCAACGAGGCCCATATTGGCTCACAATAAGCAAGGGCAAACATAGGGCAAGGGCATATAAAAAGGCAAAAAGCATACGGCGTTCACCTTTTTTCCAATAAATAACACACCATGCTAGCAGCGCAATTATCCACACGCAACCAATAAGCGCATTGCTGCACTTAAGCAAGAATGGAAGCTCTTTAGGAGCAAAATTGCTATAAAAAATTCCGTACACACAAATAATAAGCAGGATAATTGCTATGGCGAACACCACGTTGCTTTCCTCGTTTTTTGCGGCATGCACTTTTCTTGGAACGCCAATATGGGAATTTTTCCAAGAAAAATAAGCGCAAAGAGCAAAAACAAGCTGCAAGGGCCAAGTGTTTAGAACAACATAAGGAACAATAGAAGTGCTAAAACAAAAAAACGCGCTTTGCAAAAAGCCATCAGGAGCAATTTCTCTATAGGGGTTGCCATCGCTTCCAGTAAGGTCTTGTCCTTGGGTAATCAAATAATATGCTCCATTTGAAAACATCAAGGCAGCACCCGCAACTGCACCGACAACAAAGGCAATTTGCGCAGCATCCCAAAAGCCGTGTTTGCGCTTGGTGTAGATGAGCAAAATAATTGATGCCACCACATTTGCGACCGTAGCAGTTTCTACCAGCAAAGATGCGGCAAATCCAAGAATTGCGCAAAGCGGGATAAATTTTTTGCTCACACCTTTATAGGTGGCGTCTTTGCTCACA
>CAVEKR010000004.1:0-5255 GCA_963616365.1 Bacteroidaceae bacterium | reverse complement strand
GCATCGTCAAACGCAGCGTCCTGTGCGCCCCCGCATTTGGCGTCTGTACGAGCACCGTCAGACGCATTGCTACCAGCATCTCTAAGACATCCGCGCACTATACACAGATAGAGCAAAATCAGCAGGGCAGAAAAAGTGTAGTTGACAAACCCGCTTGTCCAAACAAGACCTTGCGCGCGCACGGCAGTGGGCACAGAAAACATGAGCACAAGCGCAATCCAAAAAGCGCTCGAAGTCTTTTTTGAGGCTTTTTTCGCCGCCTTTTTGGATTCCCTTTCAGAAAACCCTTGAAGAGCCTGCTCAGAACTCTCTTCAGAAGCCCCTTCAGAAAATTTTTCAGTACGCTTATCAAGGTCGTCTTTGCTAACAAAAACTTGGATGCAAAGCGCAATTCCAAGCAATGTAGCTGCGACAACAACGGTGTGCAAAATCGGCAAGCGAGTAAGCGCTATGCAAAACAAGTTTGAAAGATAGCGACCGTTATAATCCGCAAACCACTTGGCAACGTATTTGTCAGAGGCGCTGCCGCCCCAAAACCAGTCATCGGCAGAATAAGGAAACATGCTGCACAAAATGAGCAAGGCGACAAAAAGCGCAACGAGCGTCAAAAGCGGCACGCCAAATATTCGCTTTTGCAAAATTTTTGCTGGTAAACTCTTCTTTTTAATTGCTGCTGAACTCAAATTTGCTGCCTTTTCTTATGGCGAACACCACACTCGCTTTTGCCGTGCCGCCCGCCTGGCTTATCTCTTAAGTAGACACCTGTCTATCTATCTTGCGCGTTTACCTAGAAAGACACCCGTCTAGCTTGCCTTTTGACGCGCTTCCGCATACGCCAATCCTGCGCACTCCCGCATACATCAAGCTTGCACGCCCCTTAATAAAAAACGCATCTTCTAATAAGAAACGCGCCTCAATGATACTTTTCCTGGAACATCGGCAAGCCCTTGCACTGTTATACCTCGGAGCCTGCACATTGTTTCTTTTTTGCCTGCCTCAGAAAGACAACCAAAGGTCTTAAAGGCGCGCTTAACACATTTGTCTTGCTGCTCAAATGGCATGCGCATTTTTCCTGCAAGCTCTTCTTTCAGCCTCGGTTTTTCTTGCAGATACCTAAGCGACAAAATTGTTGGATACCCTGCTGCAGTAGCTGCCAGCTGAAACGCAAAATCTGGAATTTTAATCTCCTGCGCAGAGCTCTTGCTTTGACCTGCACTTTGCGTGCTAACTTGCGAGCCAGTCGGGTGTTCGCCATTAAAATTTTTACCTTGCTCTGTAGCGCTTCCGCTTTGCGCCGTAGTTTGTGCTGCACCACCATCAGCGTGCGCACCAGCATTACCCTGCACACCACCATCCTGCGCAACACCATCACCCTGCGCTCTCTCGATTTTTACAACCTCCATGTACGCCTTCAAAATAGAGCGCGCCACGGGATTTTTTATGAAAGATTTTGGCACGAGAATTCCACACCTTGGGTCTGCAAGCAGCTGATATGTGGCCGCATCCCTGATAAGCTGATAGCCATAGAGCCAGCCTTGGCTGCCCCGCAACTCTCCGTCCTCATCAAAGGTCAAATGATGCGCATAGTTGCAGGCTATGGCATGTGGGCATTTTTGGTGAACACTCATCAGAGACGCGAGCATTTCTTTGCTGGGCTTTACGCCTTTTTGCACAACCAAGTACGCTCCAGTGCGAACAACGAGGTCAGCCACTGTCAAGTCGCCTTCAGCGGCTGCCTTATTTGCCTTGTTTGCCTTAACTCCAACGCCAACGCCTCTAAGCTTATAAACGTCTACCTGCGGCAATGCAAGCTCGAGAAAGTTATTAATCTCGTCTAGCTTTTCAATCTGGGGGATGTATGGCGCAGGCTTACGACCCAAAACGCGCTCGTGGTGGAAAATTCTTTCTACTACTGGATGAAAATGCGCTTTTGCATCTTCTACCATGTGCACGATGTTTTTCTCGTAAGCCTCCATACTGGCTTTTTCTTCATAAAGCTGTCTTGAGATTTTTCCCATATCTTGCAAGCTGGACTTTTTATCAATCATGTGCATCATTGCCTGCGTGAGAGCTTGAACGCTGCCCGTCCCAACAATAGCGCCATTGCTGCCAATTCTTAGAGTTTGAGCTGGCATTTCTGTGCTTACTGACTCTATGTTTCTTCCTACTAATACGTTTTTTGGCCTAGAAAACCTGTCTGTTACCACGGCGTATACGCCTGGTGCTCTTGTTTCCTTGTTGTCTGCGCTTGTTGGAGCAGCAACTGTATCCACTAATTCAGGGTTTGCGACCATGTATTTTGCGCCAACATTTTCTGTAACAATGAGCGGCTTAGAAAGCATGCAAGCCTCAAGCGCTGGTAAAGAGCATGACTCGTCTCTTGAAGCAACGACAACAACATCAGCCTCAGAAATTACGCGCGTTTTTTCTACTTGGTCAGTCAGCAAACCCAAATATTGAGCGCCGCTGCATTTTTCAAGTTCGGACAAAAACCAGGTGCTAAAGCTGGTAGAACTTTGCAATACAGCACCTGCAACCTTTATGCAAGAACGCTGCTTGTAGTTT
Organism: Bacteroidaceae bacterium; assembly: GCA_963616365.1. GTDB lineage: Bacteria > Actinomycetota > Coriobacteriia > Coriobacteriales > QAMH01 > CAVAWX01. Next base: position 2,690 of record CAVEKR010000004.1, on the reverse strand, counting down.
TCTGGCAGCTGCTCGTATGCGCGCAAAAAGACATCATAGCCCTTGCGCGATTCTATGCTGCCAAGCTGTATGAATGTTATTTTGTCTTGGGTGGCTGCTTGTGGCTCTGTTTCTTGGTTGCTTACTTCCGCCGCTGCCCCTGAGCTGCCCATTTCGTCATCCGCGCCAGCCGCGTGCTCACTTGTAACAGCGCCCGCAGGCTCGTCCACAAAATGCGCCATGTCTTCGACACTATTATTGACCACGTCAATTCTGCGACGCCTATATTGAGCAATTGATTGCGCTGCGTACCTGCTAACACAAGCAACATTTGAATGACGCGCGAGCATTTTTGCACGTAAGGGGTCTGCCTCAAGAAAAAACGGCAGGTTGCTTGCTTCGCGAATATAAAACACAACAGGCAAATGATAACGAAGCGCTGCCACATATGGAGCCGTGCCTATGGCATTACAAATGCACACTTCAAAGCACTTAACACGCTCAATAGCTGCTTTGCTTGTTAAATCTTGTGGAGAAACATTTTTGACGTCAAAACCAAATTTTGCAAATTGCGCCTCAAACGGACCTGGCTTTGCTGTCCAAACTACCACCTTATAGCTGCTTTTCTTAAGCACTTTTGCCATGCGCAAAAGGCTATTTAGCGCACCTGTATATGCCATTTCTGGAGAAATAAGTAAGGCAGAATGCTCATCTCCGCTAGCGTTTTCTGCGTTATTTACAATGGAGCCACTGGGGTGTTCGTCACGCTCATTAGTGTTAGCCGAATTTTTTGGCGTGGGCAAAATTGCGTGCCCTAGCAGCTCTTGAGCCTTTTCCTGCACGTCTAGCGGATAGAGACTAGCAAATGGCAAGGGGCGTGTGGGCGCATTTGGAGCGCTCATGGCATCATATGCAAAGCGCCCATAGACCGCACAGCAATACGCTGGCTGCTTGAGAGCCGCAGCTAAAGGACCTAGCGCCGTGTATGCAAAAATCTTTGGCTGAAACTCGAGCTCTGAAGTTGCCTCGTAAAAATCGTCGCAAAAATCCAAGATTCCATGCTGCATTTCGAGAATTTCTTCTGCGTTTTCAGGCTTATAAGGCATGTGCCTCAAACTGCAATTTCCATCTTTGTCCAGCTCATAGCTTGCAAGAGAGCTTTCTGTAGAAGTAAACATAAATTCAAGAGGCAAATGCAAAAGCTCCAACTCTTTGGTAGAAAGAGACTCTGGAGGAGATAATAGCGGAGTTAGCACTTGCATCAAGTCGCGATTATGCTGCATGTCACCTGCATAAACGTAGGTTTTCTGCATCTTTTTTTGCGTGTCTTTTTGATTGGTTTCTTGGTTTGGGGCGTCCTCTTGCGCATCGCCTTGAGAATCGACGCCTTCCGGTGCGCATTCTTGAGCGCGCCCCAGCCCTGACGCGCCCCCCTCTTCCAGCGCATCGTCTAGCGCAGAGTCTGGTCTAAACGCAATGCTTACAATAAATTCTTGCTTCAACTCATTATTTGGAGCAGCTTCTTGTTCTGTTTCTTGGCTGGCTGCGCCGCCAACTCCAGCTCCTTGCTGTTCCGCGCCAAGCTCTGCATTGCCAGCGTCGCCATTCATAGCGGGCTCTTGTGCTAAACTGCCATCATTAATCTTGCGAACAGGAGCAAGAGACGCCGTTGCCTCAAGCCCACCTCGAGCCATATCACTGCTATTTTGGCAGGTAAGCGCTGTGATGACTTCTACATCCTTATGCATGTAGTTCTGCACAAAATCAGCAAAAGCGCAGCCAGAAGTGCCCGCCCAGCCAACGTCTACAAGCAACACTTTATGCGCGTTTCCAAGCATCTCATCAAAATATATGCTAGCTGCCTTTTTATTGTTTTTAGCATGCTCTTCTACCACATCTTTGCACGAAAAAATAAAGTCTTCTAGCAGGTCTTTTGACAAAAGAGCAGGAAACACGTTTTTGTCAATGTCATAATCTTCAAGCAGCGGTATTAAATAATCCAACCCACTTGCTTTCAAAATATCAGCAAGGGACTTTGTTTTTCCATATTGACGCACTCCATACATAAACTCATAAGCTGGATACCTTTGATAATACGGACCGCCTGCCACCTGCATAATCGCACGACGTGAAATCTGCAAATACTTTGATTTGCAATTATTAAAATAGCTGGTATAAATTTTATGCAAAATATCACAGTCGCGAGCAGAAAAAAGAATAAGGTCGCAGCCCTCATTTGTTGCAAGCTGGTCAATCCATTGGCAATAACCAAACGCCAAAATGCCGCCGACCCTATATCCGTGAGAATAGGGCAGGCTGTCAGGCCACTGTAAACTGCTAGGCTGCTTCGAGCTATCATTTTCCTGCGGGTTCTCAGATTCCTGCGGGCTTCCATTTTCCACCGCATCGACCGCGCCGTCATCTACGCCAGCAACATCACCCGCACCACCAGCCATATCATCCGCGGCAGCCGCGCCACACATATTTGGCGAACACCCCGCCCGCACAGGCAAAACTTTATTGTTATGTATTAGCGCACGATAAAAACTTGCTGCTATGCAATCATTTTCTACGCCAAGCCCTTCAGTTGTTTGGCGCAGGTCAGGCCACCAAATAGAATCAATTCCGTGCTTGCGCGGCATTTCAACATCGGTTTTCTTATTATCTCCAATATGGATAATGCGTTTATCAGGATATTTGCTGGCGATTAT
>CAVEKR010000003.1:13157-21001 GCA_963616365.1 Bacteroidaceae bacterium | reverse complement strand
CATCTATCGATATCAGAAATTTTTAATGCGCCAATTTCTATTTTTTGTGCACGATTAAGAAAGGTAAGAACTTTTTCATTTAAAACAGCAGATACACAAGTTGGAAGTCCTGCCATAGCAATGGCAACATTTAGACCTTCGCCAATCATCTCTTGATATTGGATAATAAGTTGCTTTAAACTATTGGAGTTTGCTTGCACCTCGTCAACCAAAATTAAAATGCCTTTATTCTTAGAGCTTAGCGCACGTGCGAGCTGTGTAAGTTTATATTGGGGACTCTTTTTTTCTATATCATCACTAAATTGTAAGCCAACAGAAAAACCTAAAGCGCCAAAAGTTCCACCTGATAGATGACGTGTTTTTTCTTTTAAAACGCGCTCTCCATCATCTTGAATTTTTTCAACTATTCGTTCAAGCAAAAAGTCAGACACAACAGTAGGGTTTGCCACCACAAAGCCAAGTTTTCTAGCTCTATCTGCAAATTCCCAAAGCAAAACAGTTTTACCCATACCTCTTTGCCCCAAACAAAGCAAAGACCTACTGCGGCTTCCAATATCTTCTTTTAAGCCAGATTCAAATTGAGAAATAATATGCTGTCTTCCAACAAAGAAGCTTGGACGGTTTCCAAACGACGGAGAGAAAAATTTATCATTGCTCATAAACGCGCTCCTTATGACCTCGGCATTACAAACCAACCTTATCTTTAAGGGTCTTGAATTTATTCTATCACTGCTTTTCCTTTTTTTCCTTAGTTTTCCTATTCTTTCCTAATTTTTCCTTTTCTCCAAATTCCTTTGACAGTGCTGTGTCAATTTCATCTGCAGTATACGCTTTGCAATCTTTAAGAGATTCAATGTCTTTCATAAGCTCCAAATCAAGTTCGTTTTGGTTTTTGTTTCCAATTGCAGTAGGTGTTTTGTATGGGAGTTGCAAATTAAAAGGAAGACCCTGTTTTAGCACAATTTGACTATAGAACATTTGAATAGCACTGCTTGGTGTAACGCCAAGCTGAGAAAGATGCGTTTTCATGGGAGGGCTCGCTTGAATGTTTGTTTTCTGCTTACTCGCCAGTGATGATTAGCAAGGTCCCGCTGGATAGACCAATGCAGGCGTTATTGCTGGTAACTACGTTGCTTACACCTAAAGGAAAATCAAAGCCCAGCGTTGCATCTTCAAGCTCCCATTTTAGACCGTGCTCGACGACTCCACTGGCGTGTTCGCCAAGAGAAAAGATAGAAGTTCGTGTGCCGCATTCTGCTCTTTTGATTGCGTCGCAGGCAGAGGTAGCTTCTTCAATCGCGCCACATTTGGCCTGCGTGAGACCTCCATTGCACAGCGTATAAACTGGCACAAGTCCATCTTCTGGCTTGATGATGTATATAAGCTGCGAGTTTGTGCATATGAAACCGCGCGCGCCGCGTTTAGCCAAAAAGTTGAGAGTTTGAATTGATGCAAAAGTGTGCCCTTCGTCCGCTCCAGAGACGCCATAAAGGTAGAACTTTGTGCAGCCGCGCGCAAGACCTTCTTTGCAGGACGCTATCAAATCGGTATCGTCTTTTTCTTGTGGCAATACGTGCAGCTCAAGCAGGTCAAGCGTGCCTTTATCAATGCTGTTTGGCTTTAGGGAGTCAAAGTCTGCAATAACAATATCTGGCATAACGCCGCGCTCTTTGCAAAAACTATAGCCACCATCTGCTGCAATGAGCAGGTCATTATCGTTGCAAATTTCGGCAAAATTTAGCGGCAGCTTTGTTTGCGGCGACGCACCAACGATGATGCAGGTTTTATTTTTGGTGAACACCTTACCTGTAGAAGGTGCGTTACTTTGATTGGGCGCGTCTTTTTTAGCGAACACACTGTTACTAGTGTCTTTGCTTTGGCGCAAAGGTTTATCTTGAACGCACACGCAATATCACCTCGCGCAGCTCTTTTGCAGCAGCCTTGACATCTTGAGCTGCCACAATGGCAGAAACCACAGCGTATCCAGCTACATCAAAGTCGGCGAACTCTAAAATGCTCTCCTTATTCATGCCGCCAATTAAAACGCAGGGGATTTGGACATTATCAAGAATTTGTGCGAGCTCCTCCTTCGTAGTCACGTGCGCCTCAGGCTTTGTAGAGGTAAAATGCATAGCGCCAACGCCCAAATAATCTGCCCCATCTGCCTGCGCCTGCATTGCCTCACCCAAAGTAGATGCAGAAACGCCGACAATCGCATCTGGACCGACAATCTCTCGCACAGCAGAAACTGGCATGTCGCCTTGCCCCACATGAACTCCCGCAGCTCCAACGCTTGCCGCAATGCGCGGCTCATCGTTAATAATAAGACCAACGCCATAAAAATCAGTAACTTTTTTCACAGATTGCGCAAGCTCCAAAAACTCGCCGTAGCGGCAATTCTTCTCCCGCAGCTGAACCAAACTCACCCCGCCCTTGCAAGCCTCGTCCACGCATTGCTCGAGGTTTTGGCTGCTCATGAGCCCTCTATCTGTTACTAAATAAAGCGTGTAATCAATTGTCTGCATTTCAGTTTTGCCTTTTTTGCCAACTTTTTGGTATTGCTTTTTAACGTTGCCGTTTTAGCGTCATTTTTTAATGGCGAACACCACTCTAGCTTTGCCTTTTTTGTTTGGCGAACACCCTTTCAGTTGCGCCCTCGTTGTTTGGCGTGCCCCCGCACTTGTGTTAGGCAACCTCTTCAATGTCTGCCCATAGTCTATAGTCATCAGCGTTGAGCAGGCTTAATCTGTCAATAATGCCAACGCGCAAAGATCCTGTGCCAATCATAGCTCCAAGTGTATCTAAGTCGCGTTTGCTTAGTTGACCTGCAATTCCCATGCTTGCAATGGCAGCAGTTGTTGCTAGTGCTAAGTTATCCATATAGGAGCTGCTTTCAGTTGAATTTGCAGCTGTAGCTGCGGCTGCACTCACAGTCGTAGAAGCAGCAGTTGCAGTCTCGGTTTCAGCCGTAGCAATTTCAGCGTTTGCAGACGGGTGTTCGCTATCATTATTTGCGCTGCTTGCATTTGCACTGGGGTGTTCGTCATTATCTATATTGGCGATAAATGCTGCAATTAAACCATCGCACATACAGCCTGTACCAGTGATTTTGCTCATTTTTTCTGTACCATTTTTTACTAGGAAACTCCTGTTGCCGTTACTTATGACATCCGTCTTGCCTGTGATGGCACACACGCAATTGTGCTGCTTGGCGACCGTTTGTGCAATTTCTGCGGCGCTCATCTGGGCATTTACCTGGCCAGCATCCACTCCTTTGCTTTGAGCATCAAGACCTGCGATAAACGCAATCTCGCTGATGTTTCCCCTGATAACGCTTGGGTTCACGTTTGCCAAAAACTCTTTTGCGCAATCATTGCGCAAGGTAGAGGCGCCTGCCCCCACAGGGTCAAAGACCAGCGGTTTTTTCATTTTATTTGCGGCTTTTCCTGCAGCCATAAAAGACGCGATGGTTCTTTCATTTAAAGTCCCAATATTAATGTTGATGGCATTAGCAATGCTAGCCATGTCTTGGATTTCTTCTATTGCGTCTGCCATAACAGGAGATGCACCTATTGCAAGCTGGGCGTTTGCAACATCATTGACGGTTACATAATTGGTCAAGTTATGTATGAGCGGAGATTTCTCTCGTACATTTTCTAAAAATTGACCAGCGATTTTTGCAAGTTCTTTTTTGGAAAGCATTTTGTTCGTCCTTTCTTATGTGGCTGTTTTTATGCGCCATTTTGCGTGCTGTTGTTTGTGGCGTTTTGCTTCTGCGCCTGCGGTGCACTTGGCATTTTTAATCTGCTAAATTCAGTATAGCTAACTTGACAAGGGCAAAAACAAAAAACATAAGTTTTAACCAAGTCTCAACGTCATAATTTAGTTTGCGGGCGTTATAATTTCAAGAGTACGTAATTTGGCTTGCAAAATTGAAAGCCTAAAACTTAGATAAATAGGAGTTAGATCTTGATGGTACAGCAAAGTCAAGATAATAAGGGTCAGAGCCAGGCGTTCCAAGCAGCGCAAACGTCGCAAGGTGTAGGGCAAGCAGCGCAAGTGCCCCAAACACTTCAAGGTACGGAGCAGACACCGCAGGTGCTACAAGGCGCAGTGCAAACACCCCAAGCGCAAACACCCCAAGCGCAAGTGCTTCAAACCGCACAAACACAAGCGCCCCAAGGCACAGTACAAACACCCCAAGCGCCCCAAAAAAAGAAGCGCAAAAAACTGCCGCTCATCATAATGATTATCTGTATTTTGATTGCGCTTGCCTGCGCTGGAATAATCATTAAGATTTTGCTTGACTATCATAAAATGGACGTCGAATTTGACGACTTGCGCTCGCGCACATCTCGCGATATTCGCGCACTTCAAGAGCTTAATCCAGACACGGTCGGTTGGGTTTCTGTGGCTGATAGCCGCATCGACTATCCCGTCATGTACACCCCAAATGACGTGGAGTTTTACCTGCGGCGCAACTTTAACAAGGAGTACTCATATGGTGGCACGCCCTTTGTGGGCGAGGGCAGCGTTGTGCCTGGCGGCAAGTCCACTTTAATCTATGGTCACAACATGAGAAACGGCTCCATGTTTGCGGATTTGACTAAATTTGAAGACGCGGACTTTTTCAATTCGCACACCATTTCATTCACGACCATTGCAGGTGAGGGCACGTATAAGCCAATCGCGGTTTTTCGCGTGGACCTGACAAAGAATAAGTATTTCAGATATTGGGACAATACGGGCAACATCTCTGAGCAGCAATATAACGAATTCGTGTCTAGAGCCATTGAGTGTTCAGAAATAAACACGGACGTGGACATTGATTATAGCCACGAGTTGCTCACATTGAGCACGTGCAGCTACGGGAGTTCAAATGAAAGATGCGCCGTCTTGGCAATGCGCATAGACCAATAGCTGGTCAATAGCTACAAAGCGGCTACTAATAGAGCAATAGGTGAGTTTACACATGAAGCGTCAAAACCCACAAAAAAGCAAGGAAGAGAATTTGCGGGCGAACACCACGCAAGAATTGAGCAGCACAATACAAGGGCGGGCGAACACCACAGTCGCTGCAGACACCACAGACGCCGCTAGCGTCGCGCCAGCCACAAACACCACAAGCCCTGCTGGTGTAGCTAGCGCCGCAAACTCCAAAGACCCCACCCAGCAAAAACAATACATCGGCGACGTTGGTCAGCCCCTACAAGGAGCTGCTCAAAAGACAAGCGCTGGGGTCGGCATGGTAAGTTTTGCTGTAATCATAGGATTTGTAATCGGTCTGATTGTGTGGGCAGTATTGTGGGCTTCCACATTTTTAACAGGGCTTTTATGGAATGATGCAAGAGATTTTCTAGAAAGCGCTCTAAGCACAAACGGACTGTCTTTTTGGTGGTTGCCCATTGCGTTTTGCAGTATTGGCGGTCTTTTGATTGGGCTTTGGACAAAATACACAGACTCGAGCCCCGAATCTCTAGAAAAAGTGATGGCAAGCGTCAAAGAAAACGGTGGTTATACCCTTAAAAGACCACTTGCGAGCATCATTGCCTTTTTGCTTCCATTGGTTTTTGGCGGCTCTATTGGTCCAGAAGCTGGTTTGACTGGCATTATTGCTGCTGCTTGCACTCGCATTGGAAACATGCTCAAAGGTGCTGGTCTGCGAATTAAAAGCGTGGCAGACCTGACAATTTCTGCAGCGCTTTCTGCCGTGTTTGCAGCACCTGTTGCTGGAATTGTGGCTTGCGCTCAAGACGGAATGCCAGAGAGCAAAAACTTGAAAAACTACGAGTTCAAGTCAGGCGCCAAGCTGGTCATATATACCGCTTCTGCACTTGGGGCTGCAGCAGGAATTATGGTCTTTGCAAGCATTTTTGGTTCTGGTATGGGGCTGCCGCGCTTTAGCGGAACGCATGCTGGAATACCAGAGCTCATCTGGGCTGTTCCATGTTTTGCGATAGGCTATATTGGCGCTTTGCTCTATCATTGCGCAAACGCTGGCTTTGGTTTTTTGAACAAAAAGATGCAAAAGTTCACCGTGCTAAAAGCTCTTATAGCTGGGGTTTTGCTGGGAGTGTGCGGCATATTTTTGCCATACGTAATGTTTCCTGGAGAAGAGCAAGCCTTCGAGCTCATGGAAGGCTGGCAAGGCATGGCAGGGGTCCTGCTTTTGGCAACAGGGCTGCTAAAATGCGTTGCTACTCCAATGTGTCTGCATTTTGGTTGGCGCGGCGGAAACTTCTTCCCGTGTATTTTTGCTGGCATTGCCGCAGGTTATGGCATGGCTGCAATCAGCGGGGCAGACCCCATGTTTTGCGTTTGCATAACAACCGCAAGCCTTGTAGCTGCAATTCAAAGAAAGCCGTTCATGGCTCTTGGTCTTTTGCTCCTATGTTTTCCTGCAGAAAGCTTGGTGTGGATGGGTCTTGCTTGCATTGCGGGAGCGTATTTTCCCATGCCTAAAAAACTCTTGAAAAAATAGAATGGCGAACACCATAATCGTATTCACAATAATGCGCATGGCGAACACCCTGCTCGCATTGCTAACAATGCGCATGGCGAACACCCCGTTCACATTGGCAGCAATGCGGAGCGACGCGCCCTACAACCTAAAGCATGCTTTCTTGATCTACAATCCCTGCCGCAGCAGCAAACATCATTGCCATGCGCTTTTCTTGCTTGTCCTTTTTACGTGCTTGTTTGCGTTCTTGGCGTTCTGCTTCAGCTTCTTGTTTGCTAAAAAGACAGCCACAATAATTTTGCCTATACATTCCAAGTGCACGCGAACGTTTTGTCGCTTCTGGATAATACTTGCTAAAGTCAATAAAGTAGCAGTTGAGCCCGTGGTGTTCGCCACATTTTTCAAGCTCTTCTTTAATGATGTCTATAAATTGATAAGGACTTATGCTAAGTGTTGTACAAATGCTATCGCAACCCTGCTCAACAGCACGTTTTGCTGCTTTCTCAAAACGGAGAGCATAACAGGCTCGGCAGCGTTTTTCTTTGTCTAGCCCGTAGCAGCCAACTTTTTTATTCCACTCATCATTATCATAATCTTCGATAAACAAATCTAAATTGGCAGGCTCTACCACGTGTTTTTGCAAAGTCTCAAGCCTTTTTTTGTATTCGTCTTTAGGAGCAATATTAGAATTTGCATAGTCGATGCAGAAGTTTATATTTGCCTCATTAAAAATGCGAACTGGCTCTAGCGAACATGGGCCACAGCAAGCATGAAGCATTAATTTATGTGGAGTTTTCATGATGAGCCTTTCTAGCTGCTGCGACCTTGCCTATACGCTTATGCACTCACGCGTCCATGCGTCCATGCGCCATATGCTTGCGTAGCCATACGCCTATCTGTCCATACGCCCATATGCCTGCGCGCCAATGTGTGTTACTTAGTCAAAATCGAGTTGAGTTTGGACTCAGCTTCAGATTTAGAGAGCTCGCCAGACTGCATTTGTTCAGCAATATTTTTGACTTCGTCTGCTTTGTCGATGTTTTTATTTATCAAGTCGTTTACCTCGCTTGAGTTGTTTGGGTCAACTCCCAAATCAGAAATAACAGATTCCACAGCGCCTTTTTCTTGCTCGCTCAAGCCAAACTTTGAGCTCAAAAGGTCTAGCGCGTTGTCCGTAGTACCCCCTGTAGCTGCAGAAATGGCACTCGATGCGGGGTCTTTTCCGCTAAGCAGCCCTTGAACAAATTGCAGCGGCATGCTGTTTCCTGTGGCAACGCAAATGCCAATGTATCCGCAAATGGCAACAATAAGTATGACCAGCATTAATACAACGGTTTTGACGACGACTTTCATAAAATAAAATCTCCAATCTTTTTATCTGAGC
>CAVEKR010000003.1:6031-12945 GCA_963616365.1 Bacteroidaceae bacterium | reverse complement strand
ATTTGTGTTCGTGCGCATTTTTTTGTTATCATTTTCGCATACTTTTGAGGAGAACACATGAAAACCAATGATTTTGATTACGAACTACCCGCGCGCTACATTGCCCAAACCCCCGCAATCCCGCGCGATTCTTGCAAGCTTTTGACGCTGCACAAAGACGGGCGCATTGAGCACGACATATTCCGCGACATCGGAAAGTTTTTGCAGGCAGGAGACCTGCTCGTGGTAAACGAGACTCGCGTTTTGCCCGCGCGCCTCTTTGGGCAAAAGCAAACTGGTGCCAAGGTTGAGACATTGCTGCTTGACAAGGTTGCTGGCGCGCCAGATAACGCAAGCGAACAAATTTGGAACTGCATGGTCCGCCCTGGAAAACGCCTGAAAATCGGTGCTATTATCGAGTATTTTGGCGAACACCCTACTAACATTGCCAACAATGCGCATGGCGAACACCACACTTGTGCGACTCCAATCCTCCAAGGGGAGGTTATCGGTATAGATGAGAGTAACGGGAGCCGTAGTATTCGCTTTACTTTACCTGCGCATTTAGAGGATGCCAGTAAAAGTGCGCAAGGTTTGCAAGAGCTGCAAGAGGCACCAGACCCGCGCATTCAGGGCTTGCAAGAAACGCTAGGCTCACGCATACAAGCCACGCAAGAGCCGCAAGGCTCACAAAACTCGCAAACCCCGCAGGTAAAAAGTGTTGACGAAGCAATTCATAGAATTGGTCATACCCCTTTACCTCCATATATTAAAGATTATGCAGGAGACGAGGAGCTCTATCAAACAGTATATGCAAAAAATGAGAATTCTGCAGCAGCTCCAACTGCTGGTTTGCACTTTACAACAGATTTGATTGAAGAACTTAAAAGCGCAGGTATACGCTTTGCAAATGTTGATTTAGAAGTGGGACTTGATACTTTTAGGTTAGTAGAAGAAGACGACCCTAAAGATCACGCCATGCACACTGAGCTCTATAGCGTTCCTGAAACAACGGTTGCTGCCATTAAAGAGACTAAACGCGCAGGTAAAAGAGTTATTGCTGTTGGTACAACATCGGTGCGCTCCTTAGAAAGTGCTGCTCGTTCAGGAAAACTTGAGCCTTGCACAAGAAAAGCAACGGATCTTTTTATCTTGCCAGGTTATGAGTTTAAGGTGGTAGATGCTATTATTACTAACTTTCATGTGCCGCGCTCAACCTTAATGATGCTGGTGAGCGCTTTTAGCGGCAGAGAAAATATCATGAACGCATATGAATGTGCCAAAAAAGAAGGGTATCGTTTCTTCAGTTTTGGAGATGCAATGCTTCTGCTTTAATGCCATGTATGTGTGGGCGAACACCACACTGCCATTTGGGCAAATACCACGTTGCTTTTCGAGTAAACATAATGTTGCCATACAAAAAACACCACTTTGGCGCGTGGTGTTCGTCATGAAAATGCACACGAGCACGTGGGGTGTTCGTCATAAAAACAAAAAAAGTTTTGCAATAGAAAGGTTTTTAAATGTTTGAGTATGATTTGATAGCGCAAGACCCAAAAACAAAAGCTCGCAGGGGGTGTTTTCATACGCCTCACGGGTGTATTGAGACGCCGATTTTTATGCCAGTTGGAACGCAGGCAACGGTCAAGGGTCTTACAGTGCCTCAGCTGCACGATCTTCATGCTCAAATTATTTTGGCAAACACCTACCATCTTTATTTGCGCCCTGGAACTGAGGTTTTGGAGAAATTTGACGGCGTTCATAAATTTATGAATTGGGATGGGCCTATTTTGACTGATAGTGGCGGGTTTCAGGTGTTTAGCTTGGCTGATACTTTAAAGTTGAGCATGGATGGGCTTGAGTTTGCAAGCATTATAGATGGTAGCAAGCATTATTGGACGCCCGAGGACAATATGGCAATCCAAGAAAAAATTGGCGCTGACATAATTATGCAGCTAGATCAATGCACGCACTATCCTGCCACTCGCGATGAGGTAAGCGAAGCTGTCGAGCGTTCGGCGCGCTGGGCAAAGCGTTGTAAAGAGGCGCATAAAAGGGCTGACCAGGCATTATTTGGCATTGTTCAAGGTGGCGTTTTTGAAGACTTGCGGCTTGAAAGTGCTCGTCGTGTGTCCGAGCTTGACCTGCCAGGATATGGAATTGGTGGATATTCTGTGGGAGAAGATCACGAGATAATGCTGTCTCAACTTGAGATGGTAGCAGGCGCTTTGCCAGAAAACAAGCCTCGCTATTTGATGGGGGTTGGAAACCCGACCACGCTTGTGCGTGCTGTTGCCTGCGGAATTGATATGTTCGATTGCGTTTTGCCAACGCGCACCGCGCGCATGGGAACCGCGTTTTCCAGCACGGGGCGCATGAATATGCGCAACGCAAAATATCGCCTTGACACACGCCCGATTGACGAGAAGTGCAGCTGTCCTGTTTGCAAAAACTATTCGCGCGCTTATATTCGCCACCTGGTCAAGATGGATGAAATCTTGCATTCAACCTTGCTGTCAATTCATAATATCCACTTTTTGCTTGACCTTATGCGTCGCGCGCGCGAGGCTGTTGAGCAGGGGCAATACAAGGATTTTGTGGACGAATGGATGGCATCTGAGGCAGCGTGCGATTATTAGTTTAATGGCGAACACGGCTCTGTATAGGTGGCATATTAATGGCGAACACCCTGCTAGTTTGCGCGGCATATTAATGACGAACACACTGCTAGCTTGCGTGGCATTTTATGGCGAACACGATTAAAACATGGCTATTACTCTTTGGAAAAAATAATTTTTGGAAATTTTGAAGTTCTCTAGACATGGATTGACCTGCGCATATGCAGTTTTTCTGAAGAAATCTCCAATTTTTTCAGCTTAAATTTCAGAATGCTTTAAGGAAGACTGGCTATAGTTTTAATCACAGTTGGCGCGGAGCTTGCAAATCCTCCTCTCCCTTAAACGACTCCTAGGTTTCGCGCAACAGCTGGCATTTTGGCGAAGGCTCGAAAGGCATCTACCCCTTTCTTCTTTTCTTCGAAACTTTCTTCGAGCCTCGCATTGTCCCTCGAAAAGGTCGCCTTCTCTCTCTCGGCGGCCTTTTTGTTTTTCTCCTACAATTCCCATTGATATGCATTCCTTTAATGTTGCATTAAGTTTTGCAAAATGCTTGCAGGTCTTTTAGATATTCAAAGATGCTCGAGTGCTAGAAGCGGGTGTGGAGTTCACCAAAGCTGAAAACGAGTGTGGTGTTCGCCAAGAAACAAAGCGGGCATTTGATGGCAAGGAGACATTTAACGCCAAGCGGACGTTTGGCAATTTTCTTCACAAAAATTTCAAAAAAGCAAAGATTTGGTGGCAAGTATAAGATTTTGAAAATTCTCGCTGCATTCTGTTAGAAATTTTGCTATCATATTCTTTCGCACGCGGAAGTGGCTCAGTTGGTAGAGCATAACCTTGCCAAGGTTGGGGTCGCGGGTTCGAGTCCCGTCTTCCGCTCCATTGTTAAAACAAGAGCCGTCGTCTCTATAAGCGGCGGCTCTTTTACTCTAATAACGTTGGGTATTTAGGGTAGAAGTTTGACAAGGTGACGTCGCCAAGTGGTAAGGCAGAGGCCTGCAAAGCCTTTATCACCGGTTCAAATCCGGTCGTCACCTCCAATTTTGGGCGATTGGCGCAGCGGGAGCGCGCTTCCCTGACACGGAAGAGGTCACTGGTTCGATCCCAGTATCGCCCACCATCTTGTTTTCTTCTTAGCAATGTGCTAGCTTATATTTACTGGGCGCTTATTGAACGCCTGTTTAGTATTTATTGAACGCTTGCTCGGCATTTAACGCTTGCTCGGCATTTATTGGACTTTAACAGGGTTTTAGCTGGGCGTTTGCTAGACATAAGCTTTAAGTTCGCAATTTATGACACAAGGAGGGCTTTATGAAGAGGAAACTGGCAGTTTTAATTTGTTGCATACTATGCTTTGGTGCATGTTTTTGCGTAATTGGTTGTTCAAACGACAATTCGTCAAATAACAATTCATCATCTGAAAATTCATCAAACAATGAGTCAACGGAAAATCAGAGCAATCAAGAGGAGACTCCTGTAACGATCACGCATACAGACCCTGCAGATTGGCGAGCGTTTTTGGATGAATACACGCAGGCGGTCAATGACTATGAAGACTGGGTAAACGAGTATGTTAAGGCAGCTCAAGCCCATCAAAGCAGTCCAAAGAACGGGTATTTAGAAGAACAGTATATCAAGATTGGCAATGAAGCTAGTAGCTGGGCAGATAAGGTGAGCACTTATTCATCAAAAGCAGATGAAATACGCAGTAATCTCCAAGATGCTACAGATGAAGAGGTAGCAGAATATAGCGAAAAGTCAGATGATTTAGCTCAAAGAATCAAGATTCTTTCTTCTGCAATAGTAAGTGCTACTTCAGAAGATGACAGCGATTATTATAGTGACAGCTACTATACTCAAGACGAGCAATCAACTCAAAGCTCTGAAGGTCAATAGGCTGATTAGCAGGCTTGCTGGTTGTTCACCCATCAAATTCTCACAATTTTTTCGCACGTAGAGCAAGCTATGTGTGTTAAAATACTTGGTTGCTGTGTGCAAAACGCGCTGCTACATGCAAATTGCTGCGTGGGCCACGTGCAAGTTGCTACGTGTAAACCGCACATAAAAAGGCAAACCGCATGTAAACAGTGTGCAAAAACAAGGCATACAGTTAGAAGAAACCGTGCGCAATAAGGCGCACATGTAACGAAACATGCAAGACGAGCCGCCCTGCCAGTGGCTGCAAAAATGCAGTTGCAGGAGCGTTTGCGATGATTTCTTGCAGAAGACTAACGAAAGCGAGTTTTTTATGACTACAACTGTCTCCATTAAGAGCCTGCTTGAAGCAGGTGTACACTTTGGGCATCAAACACGCCGCTGGAACCCAAAAATGAAACCATACATTTGGGGTGCGCGTAACCAAACCCACATTATCGACCTCAAAAAAACCATCTATGCATTAGACGATGCTTATACATTCTTATCACATGTAGCAGCTCGTGGTGCTCAGGTTTTGTTTGTCGGAACAAAAAAGCAAGCGCAAGAGCCACTAAAAGAGGCTGCTGAGCGCGTTAATATGCCTTATGTTAACTATCGTTGGATGGGCGGTATGCTCACCAACTTTAAGACTATCAAGACTCGTGTTGAGCGCATGGAAGAAATCGAGCACATGAAAGAGAGCGCGATTTTTGACTCGTACAACAAAAAAGAGCAGGCAGGAATGAACAAGGAGCTCGAAAAACTCCAGGCTGCTCTTGGTGGTATTCGCGACATGCACACATTGCCAGCTGCTATTTTTGTTGTGGACACAAATCATGAGTTTAACGCTGTGCGCGAGGCTCGTCGCTTAAACATTCCTATTGTTGGCTTGATTGACACCAACTGCGACCCTGACGAGGTCGAATACGGCATTCCTGCAAACGACGATTCCATCCGTTCTGTTCGCTTGCTTTGCGATGTAGCAGCAGATGCTATTGCTGCTGGTGCAAGTGCTCCAGTGACCGAAAAAGAAATGACGGGTCAAAAAGAGCCTGCTCAAGCTGGGCAAACTGCTCAAGCTGCAAAACCTGCACAGCCTGCTAAAAAGGCAGCTGCTCCTAAAACTGCTCCTGCTCCTAAGCCTGCAGAAAAATCTGCTTCAGCCGCTGAGGCTGCTCCTGCAGAAAAAACCGCAGCTGAGGCTGCTCCTGCTAAGGATGCCGAGGACGCAGCTGATGCAACAGAGAAGGCAGCCGAATAATTTTTTGGCGTGCCTTTAGCTTGTGTTCGTTGTTTTGATGGCGAACGCCACGGGGCGTTCACCCTTTTAATGACATGCTACTTCGGCTGTGGTGTTCGCCCTCTTAATGGTGAACACCCCAGCTAATGCTTAATGAACAAACCAGCCAAAATCTTAAGCTGGTCAAATAAATAAGCTATTGTTATTAGAGAAAGAAATATTAAAGAAAGGACAAAATTATGGCAACAATTACTGCACAAATGGTTAAAGAACTACGCGAAGCCACAGATGCTGGCATGATGGAGTGCAAAAAAGCTTTGGTTGAAGCAGACGGCGACTTTGATGCTGCTGTAGACGTGCTCCGCACTAGAGGTCTTGCTGCTGCCGCTAAAAAAGCAGGTCGCGCTACTAACGAAGGTCGCGTTGTTGCAGCCGTTTGCAAAAGTGGTGCAAAGAAGGGTTCAATTTGCCAAGTAAATTGCGAGACCGACTTTGTGGCATTGACAGATAAGTTTGGCGAATACGCCGAGAAGTTTACTCGCGCAGTAACACACAATAATCCTGCTAGCGTTGAGGAGCTTCTTGAAAGCGACTTTAATGGCGAGAAAGTCCAAGACATTTTGACAGACGCCATTCACACAATTGGAGAAAACATTGTAATTTCTAACTTTAAGCGTTTAGAAATTGCAGGTAACGGTGCTATTGTTCCTTATATCCACATGAATGGAAAAATTGGTGTTCTTGTTGCTCTTGAGTGCGGAAATGAAGCTACCGCTCAAGACGACCGTTTTATTGCCATGGGCAAAGACGTTGCAATGCAGGTGGCTGCTACAAGCCCAGTTTCTTTGGATCAAGCAAGCGTTCCAGAAGATGTACGCGAGCACGAGATGAGCATTTACAAGGCTCAAGCTGCAGAATCTGGCAAGCCAGAAAACATCCAAGAAAAAATTGCCGAAGGTCGTATGCATAAGTTCTACAAAGAAAACTGCCTTGTTGAGCAGGACTTTGTTAAAGACCCAGATAAAAGCGTGCAAGAATACATCAACGGCGTTGCAAAAGACTTGGGCGACACCGTTAAGGTCGTTGACTTTGCTCGCATTGCTTTGGGCGAATAATAGGCTTATAAGCAGGCTTTTTGAAGGCGTTAAAGCATTAGGTAT
>CAVEKR010000003.1:1888-5918 GCA_963616365.1 Bacteroidaceae bacterium | reverse complement strand
AGCCTAAACATTTTGTTTACGAACACGCTGCTACTCACATAGGTGGTTAGCAGCGTTTTCTTTAAGGAGAACTAAAAAATATGAGCGATAATACACAAGGTATGGGCGTGCAAAATGTAAACGCGCAAAGCGCGGGGGCACAAAATACAAGCGTCCAAAGTGCGGGCGAACACGGCGCGGCAAAACAGGACAACAATGCACAAGAGGTGCGCGTGCGTTTTGCGCCTTCTCCAACGGGAAAGCTGCACATTGGTGGTGCGCGCACTGCTATCTATAACTGGGCATTTGCTCGCAGGTGCGGTGGAAAGTTTATCTTGCGAATTGAAGATACAGACCCTGAGCGCTCCACCCAAGAAAACATCGACCTTATTTTGCGCTCCATGACCTGGCTTGGGCTTGATTGGGATGAAGGTCCAGAAGTTGGTGGAGCTTATGGTCCTTATTTGCAAACCCAGCGCTTTGATACTTATACCCAAGCACTTGAGACGCTAAAAGAAAAAGGAAACACCTATCCTTGCTTTTGCAGCGCAGAAGAGATTGCAGAGCGCCGCAAACAGCAACAAGATGGCAGCGCTCAAGATGGTGTTCAAAAAGGTGCGCCAATTCCAGACCCATGCCGCTGTCTTTCAAAAGAAGAGGCGCAAGAGCGCATTGCTGCAGGTAAACCACATACTTGGCGCTTGAAAGTCCCTAAAGACCGAGGGATGATTGTTGTACATGATGCAGTACACGGAGACAGTCAATTTGACGCTGCCTTGCAAGATGACATGATTATAGTGCGCTCGGATGGTTCTCCAACCTATAATTTTGCTGTTGTCTGCGATGATGTAAACATGAAGATGACACATATTATTCGCGGTGATGATCATTTGTCGAACACCCCGCGCCAAGTGCTTGTTTATGAGGCACTTGGATATAAAACTCCAGTTTTTGCCCATATTCCTATGATTTGTGGTTCAGATGGCAAAAAGCTTTCTAAGCGTCATGGTGCTGCAAGTGTAGAGGAATATCGCGATATGGGATATCTTTCTGATGCGCTTTTTAATTATTTGGCACTGCTTGGTTGGGCACCAGATGGAGAGACCACGCTTTTTTCTCGCGATGAGATGACGCAAAAGTTCAGTTTGGAACATGTGAGCAAAAACCCAAGCTCTCTTGACTTAGATAAGTTGCAATGGATCAATAACCAATACATCCAAGACATGGGAGCAGCTGCTTTTGCAGATATGGTTTTACCGCAGCTTGTAGGCGAGGGTCTAGCTGCAAATAATGAAGAAGCACAAAGCTATCGCACGCAAATTGAGGCAGCATATCCGCTGGTGGCAGAGCGTGTTAAATTAAGCGTTGAGGCGCTCCCTATGATTAAGTATCTTCTTTGCAAATGCATTGATTTTGACGAAAAAAGCGTATCAAAAGTGCTGCAAAAAGAGGGTGCTGGAGCAAAATCCGCCCTAAAGCAGGCTGCAGATGTTTTGCGCGAGTTGCAAGATAGCAATCAATGGAATTTAGAAAGCATCGAGCAGGCGCTTAGAGATTTGCTTGAAAAGATGGATGTAAAAGCTCGTTTTTTGTTTCAGCCTTTGCGTGTTGCTGTAACAGGCAATATGGTAAGCCCTCCGCTTTTTGAATCTCTAGATTTACTAGATCCAAATGTTGTACAAGAGCGCATTAGCGCTGCTATAGAGCTTGCATGTGATTGATAATTAAACGTTGTGCTTATTAGTGCGCTGCGGGTTGACACTGTGGTAGCACGTCATTACTAGCGTGGGGGCACGCCACAATTTGCAGTAATGTTAGCGTGGTGTTCGCCATTATTTGTGGCAGTAGCTAACGAGGTGTTCGCCAGCACATATTGTAAGCAGGCAAAACGCTAACTGTATACAAGCGGGCAAAAGGAATTCATAATTTCTTCGCAATTTATTGCTAGCCTATGTGCTTACGTTTTAGTTTAGGTTTTTTAATTTGTCAAGATTGATTTGCCAGGCGCGCGCTTGGAGCGTGTTTTGCGCGGTGCTTGGTCGTTGATATTAATGCGCATGTTGACGCTTGCGCCAATATGTTGGGATTTTATATTGCGATTACATAAAAACAGATCATCACATACCGAGGAGCACGCGCTGCAAGACAGCCAAAATCCTCAAATGCCTGTTCAAGAGGGGCGTCGCTTGGGTTCAAGAAGAAAGCGTTCGCAGCAACAATCTCAAGATGCTGCTTTGCAAGGAAAGCACTCTCAAGATGCTGCCTTACAGGGAAAACATTCTCAAAAAGAAAGCTCTTTTGGATATACTCGCAAGGCAGAACGCGGGCGCAAGGCAGATTCTCAGACGTCGCATTCGCATACAACGCGTCGTCCGCTTGCCTCTTCTGCTCACAATACCACATCTTCTAATGGTCGTAATGCGGCTTCTGACCGCGCTGCAGACGCTTCTAATGCGGCCGCCCCCAATCACGCGCCCAACCCCCTCAACCAAACTCCTACTCGCGCTATGACCAGCGCAAACGAATATAGCAGAAACTCTTCTCGATACAGCTCACGCGCAGGCGCACGCGGAGGCGCACGCGGAGGCTCACGCGCAAACTCACATGGGGCTCGCGCAGACGCTCAAGCTTTTGCGACCGCGGGCGCATCTTATGGCGAACAAATCGGTCGCTATAAGGCAAAACAGGGCATGACAAAAAAGAAGGTGCTTCTGATTGTGGCACTTGCTCTTCTTCTTGTGCTTATTGGCGTAGGTGTGGCGCTGGCTGTTTGGTATAACAGCGTCATGACTACGCTGCGCGGGGACAATCAAATTACAAACACCGAGGCTGTTACGGCTGCTAACGAGCCGTTTTACGTGCTTTTGCTTGGCGGCGATTCTAGGGATGACACCGATGAAGACAATCGTACAGACAGCATTATGGTGGCTCGCGTTGATGAGGACGAGCAAAAGGTCAGCATTTTGTCTGTTCCAAGGGATACGCGCGTAAATATTGAAGGTCATGGCTATTGCAAGATAAATTCTGCCATTGAATATGGTGGATATAATCGCGTGGTTGAATGTGTCAACGATATTTTAGACATCAAGATTAATTATTACGCCTTCATTTATTTTGACGGTTTTAGGGATTTGGTCAACACATTGGGCGGCGTCAACGTTAAAGTGCCAGAAGGCACTTATTACGATGGAACGTGGGTTCCTGCAGGTGATGACGTGCTCATTGATGGGGACGAGGCTCTTGTTTTGGCTAGATGTCGCCACGGTTATCCGCCAGATTCTGGTGCTTATGCCATGGGCGATTATCAGCGGACGCTAAACCAAAGAAACCTCATCAAAGCGATAGCAAAAAAGGTTTTGGCTCAAGATGCAACTAAATTGCCTAGTCTGATACAAAGCTTGGCGTCTTGCGTTGAGACTAATATGGATGCTTCTAAGTTGATGTCGCTTTCAGAAAACATGAAGGGCATGGACACGGACAGCATGGCTGCAACTCAGCTAGGAATTGCAGGAGCAATCATCAAAGGTGAGTGGTACGGCATTATCTATAAGGACGTTTATGAGATAATGAAGGCAAACTTTATTTCAGGAAAAGACCTGCTTGAAGGTCTGGCAAACTATGACATGGAAAACAACGATTCGGATTGCGGGAGCAATTATACAGACGGTCCGCTGTTTAGCTATACTTCCTACGCTAATTTGTATGGGAATCCTGCTGGGTAATTAATGGCGAACACCACAGTGGATGGCGAACACTACACGGGTGTTCGCCATAATAAATAGATTAAAGATTAGAATTTCAGGCGTTTTGCAAAATAGATATTGAAAGGCTTAATTGATGAGTGAAAAAGGCGAAAAGACATCGCAAAAGCGCTGCCAATTATGTGGTAAAACAGAAGATGAGGTGGGACTGATTATCAGTATGCCACCAAGTTTGCAGATTTGTTCTAGTTGTCTTCAAAAAGAGATGGATGAGATGGAAGGTCTGCTTAATCAATTTGGATTTGATATGTCGCAAGTTGATATGATGATGGGCAAATACGCCGAGGGCG
>CAVEKR010000003.1:0-1745 GCA_963616365.1 Bacteroidaceae bacterium | reverse complement strand
AAGAATGCCACGGACGGCAAAGGCGCTGGCAAGGACGACGCGGGCAGCGATAACAAGGACGCTAAAGACGCCGCAGCCAACAGCAAGGACGCCGCAGACAACAATAAAGACCCCAAGAAAAAATCCACTGCACTAGAAACCAAGGGTAATACAGATATTAAGAGCACATCAGATGCTGAGTCAGAAGACGAAGACGACGATTCTTCAGAAGGCAGTGGCAGCTGGCTTTTTGGGCTGCCTGGATTTTTTACTGGCTCTGGCTCTGGCAGTCCTTTTGCCATGGGCGGTGGTGCTCAGCGCAAAAAAGACCGCGACCCAAACGAGCCAATCATGGCTCCAGTTCCTTTGCCGCATAAGCTAAAAGCCCAGCTTGACGACTATGTAGTTGGTCAAGAGCTTGCCAAAAAAATTGTCGCTGTTGCAGCTTATAATCACTATAAGCGCGCAGCTGCTGCTGAAAAGTCCGAGATTGAAATAGATAAAAGCAATATTTTGATGCTAGGACCTACCGGCACGGGCAAAACTTATCTTATTCGCACTTTAGCGCGTCTGCTTGATGTGCCTTTGGCCATTAGCGATGCCACAACGTTGACGCAGGCAGGCTATGTTGGCGATGACATAGAAAGCATTTTGACCAAGCTCATTCAAGCGGCAGATGGCGATGTTGAAAAGGCAGAATATGGCATAGTCTATATTGACGAGATTGACAAGATTACTAAGAAAAGTAGCTCTGGAGAAGGCGTCGGCGGAACGCATGATATTGGCGGTGAGGCCGTTCAGCAGGGCTTATTAAAGCTTTTAGAGGGGACTAAAATTGATGTTCCGCTATCTGGCGGAATGAAAACTCCGTTTTCTCGCAGCGAGCTTTTGGATACTAAAAATATCTTGTTCATTTGCGGCGGCGCGTTTCCTGGGCTAGAAAAAACTATCACCAAGCGCCTTAATAAAAGCGCTGGTATCGGCTTTGGTGCTGCACTCAAAGAGGACTTTAGCGACAGGCGCGATATCTTTGGAGAGGTTCGCACAGAAGACCTGAAAGAGTACGGTCTTATTCCAGAGTTCATAGGCAGGCTGCCAATTTTATGTCCAATGGAGGCTTTGGATGAGGACATGCTTTATGATATTTTGGTGAAGCCGCACGACGCCTTAATCAAGCAATATCAGGCGCTTTTGGGATACGATGGCGTGGCGCTGCAATTTAACGATGACGCCCTGCACGTGATAGCCCAAAAGGCGCTTGCGCAAGATACTGGTGCTAGGGGGCTTCGTGCTATTATCGAAAAGTTCATGCTAAACGTCATGTATGAAGTGCCAAAAGACAAAAATATCGGTGAGGTAATCATCACGCAAGACTACGTTGAAGGAAGCGGAGCTCCTATCATCAAGGTCAAAGGAGAGATGGCGCTGCCTGATGGAAAAGATGAAAAAAATGCCTCATAAAAGATAACGTTACCTAATAAAAAATGCTTCATAAAAGACGGCGCTGTCTAATAAAAAACGCCTCATAAAAATTTCATGAACTTTGAGGCGTTTTTTGCGCTACAATATAAACTCGTGCGCGAGCAAAAGTGTTTAACGAACACCACGCCCGTTTGGGCAATGAATTTGGCGAACACCACAGTTGTTTTAAAAACACACTTGACGAACACTGCGCTTTACACGTATTTTTCTACGGACGGGCCGTTAGCTCAGTTGGCAGAGCAGGGGACTCTTAATCCCAAGGTCCAGGGTTCGAACCCCTAACG
>CAVEKR010000002.1:18220-23314 GCA_963616365.1 Bacteroidaceae bacterium | reverse complement strand
GGGATTGTGTGAGTAAGGCGCACTTTGGCATCAATTTTCCAGTACTTGAGCAGGTTTTTTGTGTTCTCGACCATGCTCTTAAAGTAGGGAGGGTCGTTGTCAATTTGGCAATCTTTGCACCCACAATACATCAAAGTGGCAGCCTTTGCTCCGTGCGCAAAAAGCCCTATCAGCAAATATTCGTCTAGGTAGTTAAGGCATGGCAAAATCACAACACGCGAGCTGTCAATTGATACCTCTTTAGCGTCGCGGCTGCACATGAACAAAGCGTTTCCGCCGCAAACAGCAGCTGATGCGAGCGCGCTTTTTACTATGGATTCTGCATCTGGGGCAGAAGTCAAAAAACATGAAGTAGGGCACGAACACACGCATGCTCCGCAATCGCTGCATTTTTCGTCTTCAATATATAAAGTTCCGATTTCTCGTTTTATGGCATCGTGCGAACAAGCGTTTAGACAGGCACGACACTTTGAATTCCAATTTCTTATATAAACGCAGCGCTTTGGCAAGCACTTAATTGTGCTTTGCGAAATCTTATTGCTTATTGTCTCTATTTGCTCTATTTTTGTCATCTATGCATTCCTAGTGTGGTCTTAAGCAGGTGGTTTTTAGTAAAAGGTGCGTCTGCCGTGCTTGACAAGCCTGACGAGCCTGCCATGCTTGACGTACTTGACGCGCTTGGTATAAAGCCGCTGGGGTGTTCGCCATTATTGTCATTCAAAGCCCCACAAGCGAACTTCACATTCAAGATCTACACAAAATCGCTCTTTAACTGCTTGCTTAACATCGTTTATGCATTGATAAATGTCTGCCGCACTTGCATTGCCGTTATTGACAATAAAGCCAGCGTGCTTTGGGCTGACCTGCGCATCTGCACGCGAATACCCCTGCATGTGCGCATCTTGAATGAGCTTTCCCGCAAAATGGCCTTTGGGGCGCTTAAACGTTGACCCAGCGCTTGGCTTATCAAGCGGCTGCTTGTCTCTTCTGGCTTGCGCAAGCTCATCCATTTTTGACTTGATATCTTTTTTGTTGCCGCGTTCAAGCTCAAGCTCCACTTCAAGCACTATAAGACCTTTATCCATAATAGCAGAATGCCTATAGCCCCACGCTGCCTCTTTTGGGCTTAGCTCAATAATTTTACTGGCGTCTTCGTCATAACAGGTGACCTTGGTGCAAACATCGCTAAACTCCCCGCCATAGGCTCCTGCATTCATAACAGCAGCTCCACCAATGCTTCCAGGTATTCCGTGAGCAAATTCAAAGCCAGCAAGACCTGCCTCTAGCGCAACTTGCGCAACTTGCTTGTTAAGAGCCCCTGCTTGAGCTGTGATTTTTGTGCCAACTTGTTTTATATGCGCTATGCTTTTTCCAAGGTGAACAACTATGCCACAAATCCCAGAATCTGCAACTAAAATATTGGAGCCACGACCTAAAATATAGTGTTCTAGCTGATATTTTTTGGCGAACACCACAGCCGCACAAACATCATCTATACTCCCTGCTTCAACAAAGATTGCAGCATTTCCTCCAGCTTTAAAAGTAGTGTGAGCCTTCATTGGCTCGTTGAGTAAAACTTGGCTTTTACTCAAATGTTTTTCAAGCTCTGCTGCTATATCTTTAAAATTGTTCATTCTCTACAAGCTCCATATATAAACCCCGTTGTCACATGTAAGTTTTCGCTATTGTATATAATGCTGTCGCATTTAAGTTCTGCTGCCGTTTTTTAGGGTCGCTTTTTAGCGTTGTTTATCCTATAAAACTTAGCTGTCGCATTTTTCTAATAGCCCAACTGTTGTCGCGTTTTAGGGTCTAGTTTTTTGAGTGTTTCTTGGAATTCCTTTTCATATTCCTCCGCTTTTCTTGACCATTTTTCTCCATTGCCAAGCAAATGATCAAAAAGACAATGTATGTCAAGCACTTCATTTACATGCGGCCACATATGATTAATAGGTCCTGACCCACGTCCAAGTTTAAGATCTTCTCTTATGGCATGAAAAACATATCTTGTTGCAAGAGCGCATGCATTGCAAAGATCATATTCAAAGGTTAAAGTGCAGGCAAGCGCAGATGAAAGACTGCAACCTGTTCCATGTGTGTTTTTTGTTTCTAAGCGCTTTGTGCGAAACCATTGTTGAAAACCATTTTTTCCAACAAGATAATCAGCTATTATTTTGCGACCTTTTTCATCTTCTTCATATAAATCTCCGCCCGTTACTAAAACCCATTCAGGTCCAAGTTTAAGCAGTTCACAACCTGCTTTTGCTTGCAACTCTCTATTTGTAATCTCAAAGCCTGCTAAAACTTGCGCCTCATAAATATTAGGTGTGATAAATTCTGCAAGCGGAAAGAGTTTATCTCTAGTGGCTGTTATGACTTCGTCACTTGCCAAGTTAGAACCACTTGTAGCAACCATAACAGGGTCAACTACTACATGATTTGCCTTATATTTTTCCAGTGATTTAGCAACAACGTCTACGTTTTGCGTTGTTCCTAGAATGCCAACTTTTACTGCAGCAGGGACAATGTCATCAAAAACAGCATCAATTTGCTTTTCTAAAAAATCACTATCGACATTTAAAGTGCTGTTCACGCCCATAGTGTTTTGAGCTGTAAGCACAGTTATTGCGCTTTGGGCAAAGCAACCAAGAGCAGAGATTGTTTTTATGTCTCCTTGAATGCCTGCTCCGCCGCTGCTATCAGAGCCTGCAATAGTTAAAACCGACTTTACCATTTGTTAAAATCCTTTCTTGTGCCTGCTTACGTGCTTAACTTAGCATTTTTGCGTATTTAGCTTTTTGCTTGCGCGATGTATGCTTTACTCGCGCGCCTATTTAATTCACTTGCGCGCCTATCAAATTCACTCGCGCGCCTATCAAATTCACTTGCGCGCCTATTTAACTTAGTTATCTATAATACAACCTATCGCACTTACTTTTTTGTGTAAAAAATACCGTTCAAAAAATCTCTTGTATGTTAATAGCGTTTTAGTGGTGAATTTATAAAAACACGGGTGTTCGCCACAATGTTAGTGGCGTTTGTAAAAAATAGAAGTGCCGCTAAAATTTAAAAAACAAGCATTTGAAAGATTTTATTTTGCGATACAATCTCTTGGTAGTAAAAAATTGAGAAGAATAACGGTGGCTAAAGGTAGAAGTTTAATTGCAAGCATTTAAAAGGCACTGGGTGAGTGAGTATGGAATACACATTAAAGAGTGGGAAAAAATTAACTGATAAAGTCATTGCTTGTTTAAATGAAGCTATCGAACATGGTGATTTGTCTGTTTTAACGGATAGCGCCACAACAGCTATGTGCCTCCAAATTTAGTAGCTGCAAAGTTTGGCTTTATCCCAAAGTTTGCAGGTTTTGCAGTTGACACGCATGGTAGAATGTCGTCTATGTTAATTAAACAGCTTTCTGCATATTTTTGTAACGCTGCTCCTATAAAAGAGCTGCTTGCAAACCTTGATAGCGCGCAAGATACATCGCTTAGCGCGCCAAGTTTTGTGCGCCCATTTACCATTGCTTCTCTTTTTGTAAAAAATCCAAGACCCATATGCGTTGTTGTTTCTGGAGAAGATGCAGCTGTGCGCTTTGCTCGAGCGTTAAGTGCCTATATTGGCTCTTCAAATGTGGTTTTGCTTGCACAAAGAAAAGACCTTGCTTGGTCGCAAAATCCTTTAGATGAGGCTGACCTAGCAGCAATAGGGGCTCGCACCCAAGCAATCGGCATGCTGTCATGCGAAAAGCCAGTTGTCGTTGTAACTTGCGCGCGAGCACTAATGAGAAAAGTAGCTCCTGTTGAGGCAGATATATTTTCTCCCATTACGCTTTGCGCTGGAGGTGGGGCTGGAAACGACAGCGGCGCGGCTGATGAGGCAGCATTTGACGGCGCCGCCTTCAACCCTAAAACAGGCGAGCTCTATACATACGAAGAGCTAATCAATCGCCTTATTACCATTGGATATACGCGCGAAACTTCAGCCGAGCGACCAGGAACTTTTGCAGTTCATGGAGATAGCATCGATATATTTTTGTGCAACATGCGCATGTGTGTTCGCGCGGAATTTTTTGGCGACAGCCTTGATGGCCTGCGCCAAGTTTTGCCTACTACAGGTCAAAGTATCAGGGAGCTTGACAGGGTAGACATTTGGCCTGTGCAAGAGTTTCAGGTGAGCAAAAAGGGTCTTGAAAGGTTGCACACAGAATACAAAGCGCATGCAGCGCACAACAAGCGCACGGCAAATGACCTGCAAAATTTTGACGCTGGAATACGCTTTGCGGGCATGGAGCGCTATTTGCCTGCTCTTTATAGGCAGCTTGCTTCTCCGCTGGCGCACGCAAGTCAAAACACGCTGCTAGTGCTTTGTGAGCCGCGCAGCCTTTTTGATGATACGGCAAGATATTATGATGAGCTCAAATCTCAGGCGGCGGCGGCAAAGATAAAGCCATCAACGCTCGAGTCGCTGTATTTTAGCCCAACCACGCTGGACTTTGGCGCGCTCCAGCGCCTGACAATCCAATCCATAATGTGCGCTGGTACAAGCGTCGATGCAACCCTAGAGGCAAAACGCCCCAGCTTGCAGGCCAGTGAGGAAAAGCTGCTTGCAAACATTCGCGCACAGCTAAAAAAGGGAAACATGACCATTTTTAGCGCCGCAAATAGAAACGTTCGCAAGGACTTTGAGCTGGTGTTTTATGATAATTCGCTCTCTTTTGTTGAGCGACTTAATGCTGGTGCTTGCGGCAGTGTTGGCGCTTGCGGCAATTTAGGTGGCGAACACCCTGTTAATGGCGAACGCCCTGCTAGTGATGGGCGCCCTGTTTCGATTGCGGGTCAAAATGATGGCGAACACCTCACTAGCAGCAAAGACACAAGCAAACAAGGTGTTCGCCCGCCCATAGAGCAGCCCATGGAACAGCCCACAGAGCACTCATTAAAGCAAGCTTCAGGGCAGGCATTAGAGCCTGCAATACTTAATATATGCGACCTAGATATTGAATCGGGTTTTATTATTCCAGAAGCTAAGCTGGCAATTTTTAGTATTTATGATCTTTCGCGCCGCAGCGCCTATAGTAATAGCAGCGCCTCA
>CAVEKR010000002.1:1493-18147 GCA_963616365.1 Bacteroidaceae bacterium | reverse complement strand
TCACCACAAATCCTGACCCAAGATTTCACGCTGGCAAAAAAATTGACATCACAGAAGTAACTTTTCCATTTGCTCCAGGAGATTATGTTGTACATAAAACCCACGGTATTGCCCTTTTTAAGGGGCTGGTAAAACAAGAAATTGGCGGTTATGAGCGCGATTACATGTTGCTTGGATACGCGCAAAAAGACAAACTCTACGTGCCAATAGAACAAATTGGGCGCGTAACGCGCTATGTTGGACCAGATGGGTCTCACCCGCGTTTGACGCGTCTAAATTCCACGGACTGGACGCGCGCCATTAACAAAGCCAAAAAAAGCGCCAAAAAACTTGCGTTTGACCTGGTAGATTTATATGCAAGGCGTTCTGTTGTTAAGGGTGTGAGCTATTTGCCAGATAACGAATGGCAAAAAGAGATGGAAGATGCGTTTCCTTTTGAAGAGACGCCAGACCAGCTCACAGCTATTGCCGATGTCAAAGCAGACATGGAAAGTGAGTGCCCTATGGATAGGCTTATCTGCGGAGATGTCGGTTTTGGAAAAACAGAAGTTGCATTGCGAGCGGCTTTTAAGGCAATAAGCAGCAACCGTCAAGTGATGGTTTTGTGTCCTACAACCATTTTGGCTCAGCAGCACTTTACCACTTTTTCTGAGAGGTTTGAACCATTTGGGGTTTGCGTTGAAGTGCTAAGCCGTTTTAGGACTGCTAAGCAGCAAAAAGAGTCGCTAAAAAGCTTTGCAGAAGGCACAGTTGATGTTTTGGTGGGAACACATCGCTTGCTTTCTCGAGATGTAAACCCAAAAAATCTAGGGCTCATTATTATTGATGAGGAACAGCGCTTTGGCGTGGCGCATAAGGAAAAGCTTAAAAACATGCGAGAAAGCGTAGATGTGCTCACGCTTTCTGCAACTCCAATACCTCGTACTTTGCAGATGTCTTTATCTGGCGTGCGCGACATGAGCCTAATCTCAACGCCGCCTCCAGGGCGTCTACCAGTAAAAGTGCACGTGGGAGAATGGGATGAAGATATAGTAAGCGCCGCTATCCGTTTTGAGATG
This sequence comes from Bacteroidaceae bacterium, assembly GCA_963616365.1. GTDB lineage: Bacteria > Actinomycetota > Coriobacteriia > Coriobacteriales > QAMH01 > CAVAWX01. Next base: position 17,089 of record CAVEKR010000002.1, on the reverse strand, counting down.
GCTCGCGGCGGGCAGGTTTATTATGTCTCAAATAGGGTGCGTACCATTGACGATGCGTGTTCGCGCGTAATACAAGCAGCTCCAGAGGCTCGCATTGGAGTGGCGCACGGGCAGATGAGCCCCAAGCAAATTGAAGATATCATGGAGCAATTTAGCGCAGGTCAGCTGGACGTTTTGGTGGCAAGCACCATTGTAGAAAGCGGTCTTGACAACCCGCACACAAATACGTTGATTATTGAAGACTCACATCGTTTGGGCTTAGCGCAACTTTACCAGCTAAAGGGTCGTGTCGGGCGCAGCAGAGAGCAAGCCTATGCTTACTTTTTGTTCCCAAGAAATAAGCCTTTGACAGATGATGCGACGGCTCGCCTAGAGGCAATCGGAGAGTTTTCAGAGCTCGGAAGCGGCATGAAAGTTGCCATGCGAGATTTAGAGATCCGCGGGGCTGGCACTTTGCTGGGCGCTCAACAAAGCGGAAATCTGAGTGCTGTGGGCTTTGATTTATTTGCAAGTATGCTGGCAGAGGCTGTATCTGATGCCAGCGGCACGGGCACAATCGCGCACCCAGAGGTTCACATTGACATCAAAGCTGACTTCTTTTTGCCCGAGGAGTTCATCCCAGAAACCGACAAGCGCGTTTTGTATTACAGGCGCATTGCCGCAGCTGATGATGTGCAGACCCTGAAAAATCTGTCTGCGCAAATGCAGCGCGATTTTGGCGGAATGCCAAAGCCTGCCCGCAACATGATAACTCGTGCCTGCATTAAAGCACTTGCCTCAAGCTGCGGGATTGAAAACATCGTCCAGCTTGGCTCAAAGCTGTACGTCTCTCCCGTAGATGGGCTCGTAGCAGAAGTACTTACCAAAAACGCCGAGGTCAAGCCGCGTCTAGATGAGATGATTGCAAAGTGGAGTTCTCGCAAAAAAGAATACATTATTCCAATTAATAGCGAACACCCTACTAGTAGTGCTTTATTTTATAGCGAACACCCTAGTAGGGTTGCTGCCGCAGTTCATGGCGAACACGCTGGTGGCAGTGGTGCCTCAGTTTGTGGCAAAGGCGCTGGTGGTGCTGGGGGTGCTGGCATCTCCGCAGATGACGCCTTAGATGACGCCGCTCTAGATGAAACTCCAGATGCCTTAGATATTGCTTATGAGTTTTTGGAACTGTTTGTACAAGCGCTAGATGAAAGCGATATGGAATAAGTGCGGAAAGTTGCTGGTAGAGGGTATATCATTGCGGGGTTACTACTAAAGAGTGCGCCCTTGCAATGCTTGACCTGCAAGCGCGCGTGGGGGCACGCCATTAAAACCCAGCTCAAGAACCTAAAACCCTACGCGACCATACTCTTGATCTACAGTGTCGATGATAATTCCAGCGCCAAGAGTTGCCTCGTCCATATTAGTTTTTTGACCAAGGCTAATGCGAATGCTGCCCTTTATCTGGTCATACGTAAACCCGATAGCAGATAAAACTGGGGAGTTTTGCATTTTGTTTGCAGCGCATGCGGCACCTGTTCCGACCAAAACACCACGTTTTTCAAGCAAAATCACAAGCCTGGAGGCTTCTAGCCCAGGAAACGCGACAGTAAACAAATTTGGGAGCTTAGAAGCATTCTTAGTAGGACCAGCAAAAACAGCCATGCCAAAGGACCTTTTTATAAAGCTCTGCATTTTGTTTCGCATTGCTTGCTGCTCGTGGGACACCTCTTTGCATGTGTCTGCGCACTCTTTGAACGCCGCAGCAAAACCCATAATACCTGCTACGTTTTCTGTTCCAGACCTGAGCCCCTTTTCTTGGCCACCACCAAAGAGCAGCGGTTTTAGGTTTATGCCAGGGGCCGCATAAAGCAAGCCCATCTGCTTTGGCCCACCCAGTTTAGCTGCAGAAACAGTAACAAGGTCAGCCTTTAGAGAAGAAACATTAACACTCATATGTGCTGCTGCTTGAGAACAATCCGTGTGAAAAAGAATTGGGCGGTTCTCGCCTGCTTTTAGGCGGCGCTCGCGTTCTTGCTCAATAACACCTGCAAGCTCGCGTATTGGTTGAACTGTTCCAATCTCTCCATTTGCATAAGCAATGGAGACCAGCTCTGTTTCTGGAGTTATCGCATCTATTAGAGCGCCTTTTGTGACAAGCCCGTCGTTTTTAACCTCGACAATTTGTCCGCGTTTTTCGCCATTAGCGTTTCTTCTAGTTAGACCGTTTGCTTTGCACACTCCAGACAAAACACTTGCATGCTCAATGGCGCTAACTGCTATTTTGCCTGTTTCAGATACATTTGCAAACGCCAAATTATTTGCTTCTGTGGCACCAGCGGTAAAAATGATATTGTCTGGCTTTGCACCCATGATGTGCGCAATTTCTTCTCGAGCATTATCAATGCTCTCTTTGACCTTACGCGCAGGTCCATAAGGAGATGACGGGTTGAAAAACGCCTCCTTATAAAAAGGTTGCATTGCCTCAATAGCGCTATCGCACATGGGCGTAGCTGCTGCGTTGTCTAGATATATGTAATCACCAATTTTCATGTGTCTAAATATAGCGCAAATACGAACGAGAGGACAGACGAGAGGAGTGGTATTTACAATAAAAGTATAATCCCTATCTATTTTTGCAACAAATTGGCAACAGAGAGGGCAAATAAAAATGCAAAGCAAAAATGAGCAAAAGGGCAGCTTGAGATATGTATTGAAAGAAGTGAGCGCGCTTTTTTTGAAAAAAAGGGCTTATAGTTGCCCCAAATGCTCTCCATAAATGGTAGAATAAGACAGCTTTATAAACTTTTGTGAAGGAGCTTTTTGGTATGGAAATCAATCCTGAAATGCGCCGCATTTTATTAGTAGAAGACGAAAAGTCAATACGCGATGCTGTTCAAGCCTATCTTGAGCGCGAGAATTATTGGGTAACACCAGCTGGAGATGGCAAAGAGGCCATTGACGCTTTTTCAATCCATCCTTATGACCTTGTCATTTTGGATCGCATGTTACCTCAAATAAGCGGCGATAAAGTGTGTCATCTTATTCGTGATAATTCAGATGTTCCAATTATCATGCTTACAGCAAAAGGCGAGGTAGAAGACCGCATCATTGGTTTAGAGCTTGGTGCAGACGACTATCTAATCAAGCCTTTTTCTCCTCGAGAGCTTGTAGCGCGTGTTCGTGCGTTGTTGCGTCGTGCAAATATTTCTGATGAGCCTACTCGCGAGGTCTTTGAGTATGGAGAGCTCACCATTGATTTAACAGGTCACAAGGTGCTTGTAAGCGGAGAAGAAATAGACCTAACAGCTAGTGAGTTTAAGCTTTTGACTACGCTTTCTCGCTACCCTGGGCGTGTTTATTCGCGCATGGAGCTGGTAGAAAAGGTGCTTGGCTATGACTTTGAGGGCTATGAGCGCACTATAGACAGCCATGTTAAAAACTTGCGTGCAAAGCTTGGAGATGACCCACGTCATCCAACTTGGCTCTACACTGTTCATGGTGTTGGTTATCGCTTTGAAGCGCCACGTACAGAAAAATCAGCAGAAAAAGAAGAGCAAAAGGCTGCTTCTAAAGAAGATGCTGATAGCGCAACTGACAGCAAAGAAGCTGACAAGAGCAAAGATGCTTAAAGGCTCTTTAGCGCTGGGCTTTGAGTTTGGTATTGAGCTTTGAGTTTGGCGCTGGGTTCTTTAGCGCTGGCTTTGCTTTAACTTAGCGCTGTTTCAACTTAGCGCTGGGCTTTATTTAGTATTGACCTTTAATTTGCGCTTTGCGCACTTGGCATTTGTTAGTCCAATAACCTTGTTTTAGCTGGAATCTGATGCAGAAAAAACAAACTCCTAAACGCGTCCGTCCATTTATGTTATATTTGGCGGGCGCGTTTGTCTTAACAGCAGTTTTGTCTGCGCTTGTTACCATTGCAGGCATTATTGTTGCCTATAACTTGCATATAAATAGCGTTTTAACTGATGAGGCCCTATACAGAGCCCTATTTATTGCTGCTTTTATTGCCCTAGGAATTGCTGTAGCTATTGGGCTTATCTTTGCAAGCGGCATTGCATTCCCCCTAGAAAACATTACAAGGACTGCTCAAGCCATCAGAAATGGTGATTTGTCAGCTCGTACAAATTTGCATGGACAAGATGAGCTGCCTCAACTTGGACAGACTTTTGATGAGATGGCAGATGCCATCGAGCGCGAACGCGACCTAGAACAGCAGCTCATAGGCGATGTGGCACACGAGCTTAGAACTCCTTTGATGGGCATGCAGGTGACAATTGAGGGCATGCAGGATAAAGTTTTGCCAGTGGATGATGAACACCTTGCTACTTTGGCAGACGAGACTAAACGTCTAGGGCGTTTGGTAGAGGCTCTTCTTCATCTAAACAGGCTGGAAAACGGTACTATAAATGTCAAACAAGAAAGTCTTGATTTAAGCGATCTTGTCTCTCACATTGTTTTGACACAAGAAGTTTTAATTAAAAATGTTGGTCTTGATTTTGCTTCATATGTTGAACCAGGTATTATCATCATTGGAGATAGAGACTTGATGATTCAAACTGTGCTTAACTTGCTTTCTAATGCATCTCGATATACTCAAGAAGGCGGAAGCGTTTCTTTATCTCTTATCCGCAGTGCTGGAAATGCTACTTTGGCAGTTTCTGATACAGGAATTGGCATTGCGGAAGAAGATCTAGATAACGTGTTTAGCCGTTTTTGGCGTGCTGATGAGGCACGTGAGCGTAAAAGTGGTGGTCTAGGTATTGGTCTTGCCTTGGTTAGAGAGGTGGTAGACCAGCACCATGGAAACATCACAGTTCAAAGCCAGCTAGGAGAAGGCACAACGTTTTGCGTTAATATTCCTTTATCTGAAGAAGATAAAGGAAGCAGGGGATTTTATGAAAAACCAGCTGGTAAAAAGATAGCTTCTAGAAAGCCAGTTTCTAGGAAGTCTGTTTCTAAAAAAGCTGCGCGTGCTGCAAAAAAGATTCAAGATGCTAAAGATGCCAAAAAAGATGAAACTGAAAAGGTAGTATCAGAAAGTCCGCATGTGTTGTAAAAAAATCGTGCTCTCTCAAAAAGATTAGACCGCAATAAAATTTTGGAGGTGTCAGATATGACAGAAATGCAAGTTCGTCCGAGCTCTCAAGGCAAGGTGAGAGACCTATATGACCTAGGCGATACTCTTTTGATTGTCGCAAGTGATAGAATCTCTGCATTTGATTATATTTTGCCTGATGAGATACCTTATAAGGGAGAAATCTTAACGCAGATGTCGATATTTTGGTTTGAGCTTTTAAAAGATGTCGTTCCAAATCATTTTATTAGTGCAGATATTGCAGACTTGCCAGAGCAATTTATGCCATATAAGGATTATCTAGCTGGGCGTTTTATGCTTGTCAAAAAGGCAGAAATGCTTCCAATAGAATGTATTGTTCGCGGATATTTAACAGGTTCTGCCCTTGCATCTTATAAAAAAGATGGACAGGTTTGCGGTCACAAACTGCCAGATGGGCTTGTGGAAAGCTCCAAGCTAGAACATGCAATTTATACTCCATCTACAAAAGCAGAGATTGGAAGCCATGATGAGACTTTGAAGGTTTATGAAAAAGCGTCTCAATATGCAAGCGAACATGGGATTATCATTGCAGATACAAAATTTGAGTTTGGTATGATTGATGGAGAGTTTTGCATTGCAGATGAAGTTTTGACACCTGACTCCTCGCGCTTTTGGCCAAAGTCAGAATATGAATGTGGCAAGGTTCAACCTAGCTTTGACAAGCAATATGTTAGAAACTGGCTAAAGGATAATTGGGACAGGTCAGCAGGCGCTGCCCAAAATAACGCTGCCCAAAGCGAGACTGCCCAAAACGAGCGTGGTGTTCGCCATGAAAACAATGCTGCTCAAGATGAAGCCGCCCAAAATGACTGTGGTGTTCGCCATGAAAATGATTGCGACTCAAAAACAGATGGCGATGTAAAAGCGCAGCCTCCACATCTTCCTGAAGAGGTGATTAAGGCGACTTCTGAAAAATATGTGCAAGCATACGAAATGCTAACAAATAAGAAGTTTGAGCCTCAATCACGGGTATAGTAAAAGGGTGAGTTTTTTGTAACGCAAGCGCGGCTGTTGTAGGCGCGGGCGCAAATGACGCCAAGCGCAGCAAAAGCGGGCGCAAATGTTGCTAACTGCAGCAAGCGCAGCGCAAATTAATGTCAAGCGCAGTAAAAGCGGACGCAGTAACGCTAGGTGCAGCAAGTGCAGCGCAAATATAGAAAGGTTGATATATGACGCAAAGAAACCCTATGAATAAGCGTAATTTGGCTGATAAGCCGAGTGGATCTTCGCGCAGGTCAGCGGGGAGCGCTAAGCCAAAGTCAAAGGCTGGGGCAAGTGTTTATCAGGCAAGTGCCAAGGCCAAAAAAAAGCAGCAAGATCAAAAGAGCAAGGACAAGCAGCGAGAAGAGCGCCAGGCGGCGCAACGGCGCGTTGCCATGCTTTCTGAGCAGGTAAAAGATAGGGCGGATTATAAAAAGTGGCGTCGCATTTGGTGGATTGTCATTGTGATTGCGATTATTGCTGTTGCTGGGTCGTGGTTATATAGCTATGCAGCGCGTCAAGGGCAGCTTCCAGAGAGCTTAAGCAATGCATCGGGCGCTGTTTCTATTGCAGGGTTGATTATTGGATATGCGGCTATTATTGCAGCTCTTGTGATTGATTTTCGCAAAATTCGCAAGTTTAGGCGTCAGCAAGAGGCAAAAGAAGCTTCTATGAGCAATTCTCAAAAACGCAAGCTCGATGCAGCAATTGCCGAGCAAGACGCCAAGCGAGAGGCTGAGCGCGAAAAGCGTCGCAAAGAAAAAGAAGAACGCAAAAAGGGGCGCAAGTCTAAGAGTAAAGATGGCGCTGACGACGACGAAAAGAATAAAGATGCGGCTGGAAAGACCCAGGATAAAGAGGGTGCTTAATCATGCTTTTTAGTGCTAAATACGTTATTCCTGTAACCCAGGACTATATTGAAGATGGGGCAGTGCTTGTGCAAGAAGACAGCATTGCTGATGTTGGAAAAGCTGATGATTTAAGGCAAAAATATCCAAATGAGGAGTTTAGAGACTTGGGTCAAGCTGCACTTCTGCCTGGTTTTGTCGATGCTCATACTCATATGGACTATACTGCCTTGCGTGGAAGATTTGACGATTTGTATTATTCAGATTGGAAACGCGCAGTTTTGAGAATGGAGCCATTTTTTGAAGAAGACGATTGGCTGACTTCTGCACGAATGGGTGCAATGGAGCTGGTAGCCAGTGGTGTTACGACCATTGCAGATATTACTTCTCATGGCAGATCTTTTGATGCAGTACAAGAAATTGGGCTTAGAGCTCGCATTTATCAAGAAGTTATAACTGTGCGCTCAGATCATGTTTCAGATGTCATAGAAACAGGTGCAGCAAAAATAGAAGACATGAAGGCGCGTGCAGATAATGAGCGCATTAGTTTTGGCATGGCGCTAGGTCCTATTTATGCATGTCACCCCGAGTTGCTTAAGGCTGTCTCAGAGTTTAGTACGCAAAATAACCTGCCTTTAGCTCTTCATTTGGCAGGAAGTAACGAAGAAGTCAATTTTGTTCGTTATGGGTCTTCTCCATTTTCTATCCATGCATCTGATGCGCAAAAAATTAGAGCTCATCTAAAACCAAAAATTCCTTTCTTGCCGTGGCTTCCAGCAGGAGTAAGCCCTGCTCCTTTCTTGCCGTGGCTTCCAGCAGGAGTAAGCCCTGCTCGTTATGTCTATGATTGGGGAGTGCTAGATGCTCCAGATGTCCTAGCAATACATTGTGTCCATGTGAATGAAGAAGACATTGCTCTTTTGGCAGACAAAGATGTAAATGTGGTGTATTGCCCGCGCATTAATGCAAAGCTTTGCATGGGTTCTGCCCCTCTTTTGGCGCTAAAACGTGCTGGTCTATCCGTTGGTTTGGGCACTGATTCTCCTTGTGCTACAGATACCTCAGACATGATAGAAGAGGCGCGCTTTGGGCTCATGCTCACTCGTGCAATGCACCCCAGAGGAGCAGATAAGCTTACTGCAAAAATGGCGCTTAAAATGGCAACTATCGATGGCGCGCGTGTTCTTCATATGGAAGATGAGATAGGCTCGCTTGAAAAGGGTAAAAAAGCTGATATTATTGCTATCGATTTGCATAACTCGCATCAAAACCCAACAACAAACCCTGAGTCTGCTGTTATCTATACGGCAAATCAGGATAATGTTATGATGAACATGGTTGGCGGGAAAGTTTTGTATGATAATTTTGTTCATGTTTCAAGCATTGATAGAGATGCCTATGTAAAAGCTGCACAAAATTTACGTCAACGCTTGCGCAAAAACACAGGTGATGATACATTACATGATGCTTTAGTTGAAAAAGTAACTGACGAGCTGCAAGATCGTTATAGCAGGTAAGATTTGCTAGATTGATATAGTAGGTAAAAGCTGCTAGATTGATTATTACAGATAAGAGATGCTAGATTGATTATTGTAAGCGGCGTTAGTTCTAAGTCGAATTGAAAAACGTTATAGCAGGAAAGAGCTGCTGTAGCAAAGTAAAAAACAGAAAGTAGAGGCTAGAAAAATGGCAAAAAAGGCAAACAGAAAGCCAACAAAGCAAAAAAGACAAATCAGCAGTAAAGAGGCTGCTGAGCGCGAAGAGCTAGAAGCATACGCAAAAGAAAAAGAAAAGCAAAAGAGAAGCACGCTAAAGACAATCGCTCTAGTTTTGCTTTGCGTTATTTTGGCTATCGCATTTTGTTTGCCATCATTAGCGCAGTTGTTGCCACGCTCTTAGTTTGAGTGTGCTTTACCTTGATTTACCTGCGGATTGTGGAAAACTTTTTAGATTGAACTCTAGGTATGTTTAGGGTTTAGGACAAAATAAAGGATTTGTGCTATATAGCGTGTCAATTTCTGTCTAAATGTGTTCAAAATGTGTTCAAGTTATGAATTTGGCGAACACATTTGGATTCTCAAAAAAAATTTTCAAAAAATTTCATGCCCGTCTCGTCTGAGGCGGGCATTTTTTTATACCTATCTAGCTGCGCGTTTTAGATTCCGTATAGACTTTTTATAGACTTTTTATAGAACTCGTATAGAGTTTGGGGGTGGTTTTGTTTAGATAGTTTGCGAGAGAGTTGTTTGCGAAACGGTTTGGCTAGTTAAGGTCTGGAGGAAAAAAGTGACCAAACAACGCAAACAAAGCATTATAGCCATCATTTGTGCAATATTGGCAGTTGTGGGAGTTTTCGCTTATACAGCAACCATTAAGTCTGAAGCACAAATACAGCGCAGCGCAGCGCTGCAAAGTTATGGCGGAGAACGCACGCAGGTTGTGATGGCAACTACAGATATTGCTGTGGGTTCCACTATCGATTCAAGCAATGTAAAAACTGTCGAGTGGCTGGTTGATTTATTGCCACAAGGCAAGGTTGCTACCTCTTTAGAACAGGTAGACAAGCTCATTGCGCAAACAGACGTAAAAAAGAATGAGCCCATTTTAATGGAGAGAGTTGGCAGTGGAGCTGCACGCATTAGTGTGCCAGACGGTCTTGAAGCAGTAAGTGTTTCTACTGATGATGTTTTGGCTGTTGGCGGTGCTATTTCTACTGGCTCTTTTGTTGACGTTTATGTCGAAACATCTGAAAGCAAAATTGTTTTGCTTGGACAAAAAATTCTTGTTCTTGAAACATCAAATCTAAAAAATTCAGAAGGCGTAGAGCTTACTTGGGTAACGCTTGCAGTAAAACCTGAAAGCGTATCAGAGCTTATTAGCGCTTCTGCCAAAGGAACTATTCATCTTGTATTGCCATCTACTTCTGCAAGCGGAAAGGATTAGTCATGACTATGTATGAAAATTTAGAAGAAAGCATGCAAAAAATTGCTCAAGAAATCATTCAAGAGAATGCTGGTGTACTTGGCGCATCTAGTGCAACTAGTGCTTCTAGTGCATATGGTGCAACTGGTGTAGCTGGTGCTTCTAGTGCATATGGTGCAACTGGTGTAGCTGGTGCATCTAGCAGGTCTGCTTATTCGCAGCGGCTAAATGACCCAAGTACTCCATTTACTAAGGTCTATAAAAGACCTGTTCTGCAAAAAAGAGCAGTAGATGTTTCACAAAAGAGAGCTGCAGAAACTTCACAAAAGAGGGCTCTTGATGGTCTTTTAGAAGAGTTGCTTTTAGAGGTCTTAAAGCGCGGGGGATTTTCTATAGAGCAATTTTTGCAGTCAACAAAAGGCAAACTGGAAGAGGGCAAAGTAAGCTCAGAAGGGGACAGAGAGGGGTTTGCTGTAGGGGGGCTAGAAGAAGAAGAAGGAAGCTTTGCTGTGGGAAGGCTGCAGAAGGAGGAGCCTGAAGTGGGAAGGTTGGATGAAGAAAAGCCTCAAGTAGGAAAGTTTGAAGCGGGGAGGCTGGATGAAGAAAAGTATAAAGCGGGAAAGCCGCAGGTATTTAGATGTGGCGAACAAGCAAACATGCCAACATCTTATCAGTTGTTTAACAATAGCAATGAGTATAGAGCGCAAAAAGAAGAGCAGCAATATAGAAAGGAGCAAGATTTGCATGAGCAGGTTGAAAAGCTCCGTAAGCTTAAGGTAGAGCAAGAGCGCCAAGATGCAGCCAAGCGTCAAAAGGCTTATGAGCTTGAGTTAAAGCAAAAGCAGAATTGTGCTAGGCAGCGCGAACAATACGATCTTTACTTCCAACAAGAAGATCAACTTGCCTTGCTTGCTCAACAAGAATATGACCAAATGCGCATGCAACTTGCTGAGCTTCAGGCTCAAAACGAAGTCTTAAAAGCTAATCCACCAGCTCAAATGCAGGCGTCAATACAAGTGCCGACTCAAATGCAGCCGCCAGTTCAGACTGAAGTTGCGCCGCAGCAAAAGTCTGCTTTGCAGCTAGAATCTGAACTGGGTTTTGAAACGCCAATGCAAGCGCCAGTCCAGGCTCAAGCACAAGCACAAACTCAGGCTCAAGCACAACCAGAAATAAACGTCGAGTCTCAGATGGATTTGCAGCCGCAATTTCAGGCGCCGCCGCAAGCTCAAGTGCAAAGACAAGCGCCCAAGTGCGCAAAGCCTGTGCAACTAAAAACACCGCTCATCAGCATTGTTTCTGCAAGCGGAGGCACGGGGCGTTCTACCATTGCTTTGCTTTCTGCTTTTTTATGTGCTAGATCAGGGCTTTCTACGGTTTTGATTGAAGGTGATTTGCAATTTGGGGACTTTGCCTTTTGGCTTAACTTAGATGACGAGTGTTCGTCATTAGGAGATGAAAACGTCCAGCCGCTACAGATAGCAGAAAATCTTAAGCTTTATAAGGCCCCACTTTTGCCAGAAGTTGCAGAAGAAGTAAGCGATGATGTAGCAGCATTATTGCCAAAATTTGCAGAAGGAGCAGATATTGTCATTGCAGATACTGGAGGCTTTTGGAACGGGTTAACAGCAAATTTATTGCTTGCATCAGAACTTTTTTTAATGGTTATTGACAAGCGTCCTTCTTCTGTAATGGAGGCAGTTAAGGCAGCAGAGCTTTGTTCGCGCATTGGAGTTCCAACACTTAGAATGGTTGGAATTTATAATCGCTATAACTCGCGTGTTCGTATTGAAAAAGACGATGCAAAAGATGTCTTAGATGCAAGCGATATGTTTTGTATTCCTCAAGGTAAACAAATTGTAGAAGACCTTTTAAGTAAGGGAGATATCTCTGAGTTAATCGCTTCTGAAAACCCCGTTGTTTTAAGCATTGATAAGTTGCTTACAGAAATTTTGCCACGTGTGGGCTGCGCATATACAGAAATGCGTCTTGATAGTCGTCGCTTTTTAAGGGGTCGTTCATGAGACTTGGTGACTACACATATCAAGGCGCTGATAGCGCAGCTAAAGCTTCGACAAAAAAGCAGGGTGATTTTGCTAAAGAGCAGCGGCTTTTGCGCGAGATGCTTTATCAAGAAATGCCAAGTGAGCGTATTGGAAAGCTTGCTAGCATGGGGCATGCGCGCGCCTGCAAAGAACTAGCTGCTGTGCTTAATCAAATAATGAACACATGCGATGCAGGGCTTTTTTCTGAAGTTCATAAAGACCAGCTAATACACAGTGTTATAGATATGGTGTTGGGTCTAGGTCCTATTGAAGATTTATTGTCTGACAATGACATAACAGAAATTATGGTCAATGGGCCTTCTCGCGTCTTTTTTGAAAAGGGTGGAAACCTATATCCGTGTTCGCGAAAATTTTCTTCAGAAAACGAGTTAAGACTGGTCATAGACAGAATTGTGTCCCCTTTGGGCAGACGCATAGATGAGCAAAGCCCAATTGTTAATGCGCGCCTGCCTGAAGGGCACCGCGTTAATGTGGTTATTCCTCCTGTTTCTATGGATGGCTCAGCTCTTACAATCAGAAAATTTCGCGCTCATGCTTATACCTTAAATGAGCTGGTAGAGATAGGCACGCTTTCTTTTGGGATGGCTCAACTTTTGCGATGGGCTGTAAAGATGCGCAAAAATATTGCAGTTTCTGGTGGCACAGGCGGCGGCAAAACAACGCTGCTCAATGCCTTGTCTCGAGAGATTCCTAAAAACGAACGCATTATTACCATTGAAGATTCAGCAGAGCTTCGTTTTGACGAACATCCTAATTTGGTAAGGATGGAGGCAAGATGTGCTAACGCTGAAGGAAAAGGAGAGATTACCATTAGAGAGCTTGTCATAAATGCGCTCAGGCAGCGTCCTGACAGGATTGTGGTAGGAGAGTGTCGTGGTGCAGAAGCTGCAGATATGTTACAAGCAATGAATACTGGCCATGATGGCTCTCTTACCACTTTGCATGCTAATTCTCCTACAGAGGTAATTTCTCGCCTTGTTATGATGGTTCGTTTTGGGCTTGATTTGCCAACAGACATCATAGAGGCTCAAATTGCATCTGCTCTTGATTTGATTGTCCAGCAAGACCGCATGCAGCATGGAAAACGTCGCATTACTAAAATTGTTGCTCGGCATGTGCTTGGTTCTGATGCTTCTGCATCTTGTGCGGAGGATGCGCGTTCGATGGGTGGGTCGTGTGCGGTGGGTGCGCGTGCGGCGGCGGGCTCATGTGCAGTGGCGGGTGCGCGTGTGGCGGCGGGCTCATATGCAGCGGATAACCCACTTCTAGCTGCAAATTCTTCAAATTCAATGCTTGGGCAAGAAAAATTACCACATCAAGAAAAAGAAGAAATGTTTAAGACAGTTGTTGAATGGGATATGCAAAAGGAGCGCTATATTTGGCATGCGTTTCCAGATTGGATTGAAAAGCTGCCATTATTAGATATTGCAAGTGTTCAGGAGGTGAGATTATGGGAACAATCCCTGCATGCATCCTAAGTGTTACACTTGCTGCCTCTTTTATTGCAGCCTTTTTTGCAATGCGCATTTTTTTACAAGCAAAGTTTTGGGTAGTGCTAAAAGAGAAAGATTCTGAAAAGCACTTGGATTTAGATTCGTTAAAGCTGCTGTATAAGATACCTTTTCTTTCTAAGTTAATAAAAAAGATAAAGGCGCGCAAATATAGCCATGCCCTACAAGTCGCAATGCCACAAGGCATGAGGCTTTTATGCATAGCACTTGATGCGGGGAGTTCTTTAGTAAAGGCTTTGGATTACACTGCGCAAAATTGCGAAGAACCTCTAGCAAGTGAACTTAAACGTGTCGTTTGGGATTTGCGTGCAGGACAAGGCTTTGATGAGGCAATGATGCATTTGAGCAAAAGGACTGGTGGAACTGAGTTTTCATATTTGGCTATTGCAATGGAAATACAACACAAAAGTGGTGGTAGTTTGGGTGATGTTTTGCAATCAGTTTCAAAAATGCTTCAACAAAATATAGAGCTCACGCAAGATTTGCAAAGTAAAACAGCACAGGCACGACTTTCTGCTCGTGTTGTCTCAATTATGCCTATTGGACTTTTAATCATATTGAGTTTGATTACTCAAAACTATATTGGAATCTTTTTTAGTTCAGCTTTAGGCATAGTGATGTTTTTTGCAGCTTGTGTTTTGGAAATTTTAGGTATTGTGCTTGTTCGCAAGAGCTTAAACATCAATTTATGTGAGGGGCTGCATGTAGCATGATAAGCATTTTAGCAACATCACTTTTGGTACTTATTTGTGTTTGTACAGGCATTTGCGTGCGTATTGTGGTTTTGCGCAGCTTGAGTAAGCTTTCGCACTTGCAAAGCACACGCAAAAAGCTCACCTTAAACGATATTTGTCAAGAGCCAATTTTGGCGCAGGTTATCTTTATTGCCTTTGCCTTTATGCTTTCTGCTGCTACAAGCATGTCTTTTTTGCCAATTCTTTTGGTTATTGCAGTCGTTTTTGCATACAAGCTGCCAAAAATGGTCAAAAAAGCTCAAGCAAAAGAAATGCGTGAAAAATGCGATGCACATATAGATGACTTAGCAGATATTGTTGGCATGTGCATACGTTCAGGTTTAAGTTTTGACTCATCGCTTAGTCTTTATTGCGAAAAATTTGACAATGCTTTATCAAAAGAAATGCATCTAGCACTACTTTCTTGGCAAGGCGGGATGATCTCTAGATCGCGCGCCTTACAAGAAATGGCAGATAAAATTGGGTCTGCTTATCTAAAAAGATTTAATGACACTGTGATTCAAGCCGTTACCTATGGCTCTCCTTTGGCAGAAATGCTTGCGCGTTTTTCGCATGATATCCGTACAGAAAAACGCGCGCGCATTGAAGAAAAAATTGCCAAAGCTCCAGTTAAAATGCTTGTCCCGACGGGCATTTGCATATTACCTGCCATGCTTATTTTGGTGGCAGGACCTGTAATCATTCAATTTGTAAGTTCGGGGTTTTAGTAGAAGGGAAAAACTATGAAAAAAATCGAGAAAGCTATGCAATTGATGTGCGCCAAGTTTATTGCTGCACAAGCACAATTGCGCACAAACTGCTTGCAAAAAGGCGGTCCAGTTAAAGGCTACATTCAAAGCGAAAGCGGGCAAGGAACAGTTGAATATGCCATCTTAGTTGGCGTTTTAGCAGTTATTGCCATGATTGCAATTATTGCCTTTAAAGATAAGCTTGGGCAGTTGTGGGAAGCCATTACAAGCGGCGTAAATGGGCTATAGGAAACTTGCCATGAGTTATCTTTACGACAAGAAAAAATACGCAGTTTGGAAAAATTTCATACTTAGCCAAAGTTTTTGGGTAGAACAAAAACGTGCGATTAAGCTAAAGAACAGACAGAAGAGAAGTTGCAAATTTGTCCAAAAGCACGAAGCAGGTCAAGCTTCTCTTGAGTTTGTGCTTATTGGTGTTGTCATTATGATTGTGGCAAGCGCATTGGCAATTTTGTGGCACTTGAGCGCAGATGGCAAGTTTAGCACCATCATTTCAGATTCTGCATCGCATACTATCTCTTTGGGAGGAGCCATGGATGTTTTTATTTTCTAACAGAAAACAAGACATCAAATTCAAAAGCTTTGTTCAAGGTTTTGCTCAAAAAAATGTTTTAGGAGAGCAAGGACAAGCAAGCGTAGAAGCAGCGCTTTTGTTGCCTATAT
>CAVEKR010000002.1:0-1417 GCA_963616365.1 Bacteroidaceae bacterium | reverse complement strand
TTCTTGTGTTTGGTCTCTTTTTGCAACCAGCATTTTTGCTTTATAACCGCTGTGTTATGCATGCGGCAGCTGCTGAGAGCTGTCGCATGCTTGCAAGTGCAACCACTGACGAAAACTCAAAAAAAGCCTATGTCTTAAGACGCTTGAGTGCAATTCCATGCCTTAGTGCTTTTCACGAAGGCGATGTAAAAAACTATGAAATCACTTTTTCAGGTGGGCAAATGAGCAAAGAGGTATCCGTAAAGATTGTAAATCGTGCAAAGCCACTGCCTCTCTTTGGAATTAGCGCAGCTTTGGCATCTCAAATGGAAGGCTCAAGTATAAAGCAAGAAGTTAGCGTGAGCACCCATGTTATTCCTGAATGGGCAAGCAATGCAGGCTCTCCTTCAAGTTGGATCTCAAAATGGAAATAGAACTCGCTACACATAAACAAAGTAGTCAGGCTGTTCAGCAGGGTGTTCGCCAAGCTAATCAAACCGCTAGCCAGCCAAAATGCAGGGATAGTTTTTTGTTTTTCAAGCGCAAAGAAGGCGGCTTTACTACGGCAGGGACTGCAATTGCTTTGCTCTTGGTTTTTTCTTTGCTAGCAGTTAGCTTGCAGGCATATTGGACAGGGTCTAGGTCAGGCAATATTCAATATGTTGCAGATGCTGGAGCATTGGCTGCAGATGAGGCTGTTGCTCAGTTTGTAGTGGCAGGTCAAGTTGTCGATTCGGTGCTTTTGTCCATGTCTTTATTGGCTATTACAGTCTATGCAGTCTCTGCAGTTGCAGCCTTTATTCCAGGAGGTCAGGGAGTTTCAGCTCAGCTGGTGAGTTTAGGCGGCAATGTTATATCTGTTCGCAATAAATTTGGGCAAAGCGCAACTAAAAGTCTTAATGCTTTGCAAAAAGCGCTGCCTGCAATATGTGCTGTTAAATCTGGTCAAGTTATCAGTGCCAATGCTCAAGCCAGCGGTCTAGATTATTGCGGTTTTGCATTGGCTGTGCCTATAAATGCAGATGAGATTACATTTGGAGGTGCAGAAGAAGTCGAAAAATCAGGAGAAGAAATATCTCAAGACAATAAGGACATTTCTGACAAAACGCAAAAAGATGAAGAAGCCAGAAAAAAACTTTCGGATGCAAAAGAGCGTGCTTGGCGGGCTGATTGCGGGGCAGAAGATGCCAACATGCAAGAAAGAGCTGCAACACTTGCAGGACTTTCTGGTGCTCAAAACCCCATTATTTCTAACCCTGAAAGCTGGGAGTTTTCTTTGGGACTTTCTAGAGCAAAGAAATATTATTCAGCACGCTATGCCCAAGAGCCAGCAGAAAATTATGACGGAAGTCCTGAAGAGGTTGCAGAGTCTGTTGCACGCAAGCGTTTTTATAAGTATGCGCTTGACACTGTTTCAAAAGGCTCTGTGCAAAAAGAT
>CAVEKR010000001.1:26781-29219 GCA_963616365.1 Bacteroidaceae bacterium | reverse complement strand
ACTGGCAGGGCAGGTCCAAAACTTGAACGCATATGAGGACTAAAGCCCTGCGTTAAGGCATAGGGCAGCTGCGCGCGCGCAATAATGCGCTCCATGGCATGTACTGTTTCTTTATGCGACAAAAAGCTCAAGCGCCCACGCTTGACATAATGTATTCGCAATAAAAAATTGCCCTTCATGCGTTTTTACCTTTCATGTATTTTGCGCTCCTCATACGTGCATCTTATCCACACGTGTTCGCCCTTCATATAAGCTCTTTACGTGCAGCTTTCACACACACGGGTGTTCGCCCTTCTATACGCTCACCTCAGCTATATGGATTTTTCGCTTATGCTCAGTTATGTTTTTAACTTTGAGCAAGGGGCAGAGTCCGCAATTGCTGCACTTTGCAAATGTGCAATCTGGAGTTGTCTCATGCTTTGCTGCCAGCTTGCTTTCTTGCATAAGCCACTGCTCATCAATACCGCAAGAAATATGACTCCAAGGCAGCACATCTTCAGGCAAAAATGTGCGCATAGCTAATTTGTGTATATCAAGCCCACATTCATCTGCTGCTTGTTTCCAAATATCCCAGCTAAATTGCTCTGTCCACGCATCAAAGCGCGCACCAAGCCGCCACGCTTTTTCAATTAAAGCGGCGCACTCTCTTCCAGAACGCGCCAGCGCTGCTTCTATATAGCTTGTCTTTCTAGAATGCCAATTTAAGCGACAGCTTTTTGGAAAATTCTCGCGCAACACCTCAATCCTGTGCTCTAAGGTGGCCTCGTCAAGCTGGGCAAAGTATTGAAATGGCGTCATCGGCTTTGGAACAAAAAGTGCCACAGAAGCCGAAATTGAAAAAGATTGGTTTTGCCCTTTTGGACGAGCCTTTTTAGCTGCTTGAAAAAGCCGCAAACACAAATCTCCAATGGCAGCTGCGTCCTCGTCTGTCTCATACGGAAGCCCGAGCATAAAATACAGCTTTACTCCATTAAAACCAGAAGCACTAGCAGCACAAACTGCCTCAAAAATTTGGCTTTCACTCACGCCTTTATTTATGATGTCGCGCATACGCTGCGTTGCCGCTTCTGGGGCAAGCGTGATGTTTCCGCGCTTCTCTCCTGCAACAAGCTGCGATAATTTAATTTCAAGCGCGTCCACCCGCTGACTTGGAAGAGAAATCTTTACTCCCTGCCCAACAAAAGCAGCATTTAACCTGCGCAAAATTTGCTCGATTGAACTATGATCTGTGCTAGAAAGAGAAGTCAGGCTGACCTCTCTATAACCGCTAGCTGCAATTCCTGAACAAACCGCTGCAACAATTTGATCTGCTGGGCGCTCGCGCACTGGACGATACGTGCTCCCAGCTTGACAAAAGCGACATCCGCGCGCGCAACCACGCAAAATCTCGACATTTAGACGGTCATGCTCTGTTTGCATAAAAGGAATAATTTTATTAGGAACAGGGTTTGTACCTGCAAAATCTTGCACGACGCGCTTTTTTATTTTTGCTGGAGCATTTGTGCCCTCTTTGGGGACGACAATAGTATATTCAAGATTTTTTTCTTGGCGAACACCCGAGTCAAAAGTTAGGGTGCTAACGGGGCGTTCGCCAAGAACAGACTCGCTAGCAGCAGGCGCGCTACCGTCAGAAGCAAACTCACCACTAGCAGGGCGTTCGCCCAAAGCAAACCCACTACTAGCAGGGTGTTCGCCATTAAGACAAGTGCTATCAACAGAAACACCCGCACTTGGGTAGACCCGCTTTGTATCATAAAGACATGGCACATACATGCCATCAATGCTAGAAATGGCTTGCAAAATCTCAGCCCTGTTTGCGCCTACGTCGCGCATTTTTCTGTGCAAAAGCGCCACTTCTAGGTCGACCTCTTCTCCCTCTCCAATAAAAAACGCATCAAAAAAGGGGGCAAAAGGCTCTGGATTATAAGTGCAAGGACCTCCGCCATAAACAATTGGGTCAGACATGTTGCGTTTCAAGCGCTCTTGCGCATGGAGCGGAATTTGCGATAAATCCAGCAGCTCCAAGATGTTAGTTGCCGCTAACTCATGCGGCAGAGTAATCCCCAAAAAGTCAAAATCTGACAAGGGAGCATAAGTTTCTAGAGAACAAAGCGGCAAAGAAAGCTCGCGCATTTTTTGCGCTAGGTCAATCCAAGGCAGATAGGCGCGCTCGCAAAAAATATGTTCGTCAGTATTTAGGCAATCAGCAATAATAGCAACTGCCTGGTTGGATTGGCCAATTTCATACACATCTGGATACACCATGACGGCATGATAGTCTGCCTGCGGTTTATCGTTGACAGAAAGGCTGCCCCATTCGCTACCCAAATAGCGCACGGGTTTTTGCACCTGCCACATGAGCGGGCTAAATTTATCCCATAAATTCTTTGTCTTTGGCCACATTTTAATATGTATAAACTTAATGCAAGCGGTTTAAT
>CAVEKR010000001.1:12997-26612 GCA_963616365.1 Bacteroidaceae bacterium | reverse complement strand
TTTCCCCAAAAAAGAGCTCAAGATATTTTTACCTGCGCCAACAGCAATTTTGAGTGCTTCTTCATATTTTTGTTCGCCATTATTTTCAAAATACGAACACGCCGCATGCCCGACCGCCAAAGTCCCGCTGTATGCAACAGCTGTTTTAATTGGCACTCCAAGCACTGGAATAAATCGCGAAAACTTGCGCGCAACAGACCTAAAACCAAAAGCACCAACAACTACCGCCAAAATCTCTTTTGCCCTAGCAATGTTTAGCTTTTGCCCATAAATAGCAGCAATCTGCAAAACGAGTTTTGCCTGATTGGCAGTGATAATTGGCATGTCAGCGCCAGGAACAAAAGCGACAACTGCAACAGCGGCGTTCGCAATTGCATTACTTTGCGTAATCTCCAAACAAAGCGAGCGGCGCATAAAAGGAAACTGCAGCGCCAGCGCTATGCGTTTTTGCGGCATGCGCACGGCAATCCACCTAGCAACCCCCTCTAGCGGCTCTTCTGCCTTGGGGTCTAGCACCACAATATCGTTTATGTCTATGCCCTTGTAATGCTGGGCAAAATTTTTCTTTTCCTCCTTGGCAGCTTTTGCGTCTCGCAAATTTTTAGCTCCTTGAAGGTTTTTAGCATGGCGAACACCCGTGTCGCTGCCAGCATTAGCACCCGCGCCAGCGACAGAACCCCTGCCAAAGCCAGTGTGGTGTTCGTCATTAAAACCAGCTCCAAAGACCCATCTATCAGCAGTTCTACCAGCGGCGCCGCTACCAGCACCGCCAACAGCGCCCTTACCACCAGCAGCGTGTTCGCCAACATTTTGACCTTCTTCAAAAGTGGTAACACCAGATTGCACAACGCACATGCTCAAAGATCCGTTGCTTTTTGCCTGGTCTAGTACGTTGCCCATCTCTAGGGATTTTCCACCAACCAAAACGCAGAGGTCGGCATCTGGGCGCAACTCGATGGGCTCGTCTGCCAAAACATATGTCTTTACCTGCGATGATACAATGAGCTTTGACTTGCAAAACGCATTATATATAGCATCTATTAACTCGTCCGATGCGCTTGCGTCAAAAACCACGTCTACACAAATTGACTCTTTGCCCTCTTTTTCAAAACTGACCATTGCCTCAAGCATGTCTTTTACATTAATGGGCATCTTAAACATGGCTCAACCCTGCCTTTCGTTTTTTCGCGTTGCCGATAACATCCAAACGTCGACCCCATATAGAACATAATAACCCAACACAGATAAAATTGGTAATCATAAATGAAGAACCATAACTCATAAACGGAAGAGGAATGCCCGTAATAGGCATTAACCCTAGGTCCATACCGATATTTTCTACAATTTGGAAAAGCCACATGGCCATTACACCTGCAGATATGAGCGACCCAAACAGGTCCCCTGCCGCAAGCCCAATGGATAGAGCAGCCCCAAGCAGCGCCAAATATAGCGCAAGTAAAATAACAGAACCAACAAAACCAAATTGTTCGGCATAAACGCAAAAGATAAAGTCAGTAGCAGGCTCTGGCAAAAATCCAGAAGTGCTCTGCGTTGCGTTTCCAAAGCCCTTGCCCGTAAATTCTCCGCTACCAACAGCGATTTTTGCTTGGTTTAGATTATAGGCATCGTCTGAATAATCGGGGTTGTTTTGATCGATAAAGACCAGCAGGCGCGACATTTGATAAGGCTTTAAGATTTGCACCTGCCCACCTGTCCAATCGCTTATCCAGCCATTAAGACCAAGGGCTCCTGCAGCTGCAACTGTTATAGCAATGATAGTTATCAAAATCCAGCGCCTTGCAGCACCTGCAAGACAAATAATCACAAAGCCAACGATAAAAATAACGAGCGCAGACCCAAAGTCTTCACGCACTAAAAGCACAAAAGGAATGCACAAAACGCCTAGTAGTTTAAGGTATTGAACACCAGAATCAATTTGGCCTTCAAAACGCGCAGCAAGAGAGGCTATCATCAAAATGGTAACTGGCTTTGCAATTTCTGATGGTTGAAAGCTCAACGGACCTACGCGAATCCACGATGTTGCACCGTTTACCTCAACGCCAAGTCCTGGAACCATTGGAAGCAAAATAAGTACAATATCTAGTACAAGCAGTGGAACAAACAAGTTGTAAAAGCGCCGATAATCAAAGTACCAAAAGGCACACATTGCCACAACGCCAATGCCTATACCTGCAATTTGGCGCCACAAAGAATATTCGCTTGAAACGCGCGTTATAGAATAAAGCGTGATAACACCAACTATAACCAAAATGAGCAAGGCGCCAAGCAGCAAAAAGTTGATGGTAGAATCGCTGCCTGGAAGCCCTCGCTTGGCTTCTGTGTTTTCTCGCTGGTGTACCTGCGGTTCTCTGTTAAAAAAAGGAAGTGGCATAAAAATCTAGCGCTCCCTTGTGGATTCGACATAAATATGCTTGACTTCTTCTCCAAAAACGGCAGATAGAACTTGGCGCACTGCAGGAGCTGCACAAGAACCACCAGAACCGCCTTCTTCAATACAGCAAACGCAAACATATTTTGGATTGTCATTTGGCCCAAAGCCTACATACCAGCCCATATTATCTTTTCCTGCAACCTCGCCTGTTCCAGTTTTTCCAGAGGTTGCAGTTGCCATATCTGCAAAGACTTTCTTGACAGATCCATCGGCAACCACGTCTCTAAAGCCGCTGCGCATAATCTCTATATTTGACTGCTCAAATTCTGGATTAAAGTTAGAACCTTGAAATTGAGCGCCTTCTACAACATTGGTTTTTCCGTCATTGCTAATAACAGAATGCAAAAGTACTGGCTTTGGAATGCGTCCCGTTGCAAGACCAGCATAACCGCAGGCAATTTGCAAAGGGCTTACCAAAAGGTCGCCCTGTCCAATAATAAGGTTTGACACATCACCTGGCAGCCACGCTTGATTTTCTGGAGCATCTCTATTGTATTCTTTTTTCCATTGAGGCGTAGGAACACGCCCTTGAGCCTCTCCAGGAAGCTCAATGCCAGTTTTAGACCCAAAACCCCAGCTATTTAGATAATCTTGCAGCACTGTTCCATTTGAATTTTCTTGATAAAATCTCTTGGCTATTTCATAAAAAACAACGTCACAAGACTCAACAATACCCATATGAAACCCAATGTGCCCATGCCCATAGACATTCCAGCACTTTTGCGGCCAAGCCTCGCCAAAACCAGTCCATGTACCCTCGCAATTCCATATAGAATCATTTGAAGCATACCCATGCTGAAGCCCTGCCAAACCAGTAAAGCCCTTAAAAGTAGAGGCAGCAGGAAATTGCCCTGCTATGCACCTATTTGATAAAGGATAACCTGATTCTTCATCCGTTAGGCTTTCCCAAGTTTCTGTAGAAACACCACCAATAAACTCTGACGGGTCAAAAGTTGGAGCAGAAGCCATGGCAATGATCTCTCCATTGGTGCAATCCATGCAAATAAGAGCCCCTGACTGCGCATTCATGTAGCCATTAGAGTGAGAGTCTTCAAACGCCTGTTCAAGAGCCTCTTCTGCAACCTTTTGGATATCTGCATCTATGGTCAGCCGAATATCATTGCCCTGTACAGGGTCAACAGTGTCAAGCTGGCTTACCACCTCTCCAACAGCGTTTACCTCCACACGCTTAACGCCGTGGTCTCCTTGCAGATAGTTTTCAAATGCCTGTTCAACACCGTCTTTTCCAACAGTGTCTCCATTTTCGTATGTAATGCCCGTGCTTTGATTTTTAAGCTCTGATTGAGAAATAGTACCAGTGTAACCCAAGACATGCGCAGCTAAAGAGCCCATCGGATAGGAGCGAACAGTACGTGCCTCAACTTGAACGCCTGGAAACGCACTGGGGTGTTCGCTAATATATGCAACAGTTCTATCTGCAACATCTAAAGCGATTAGCCTGTCTGCCTGCGCGCCTTCTGATTGACTTGCCGCCAGCTTATCCACAGTTTGGCGCGGAATTCCTAGCACATTAGAAAGCCGCTGCAAAACGCTCTCGTTATATTGAACCTCGGAGTTTACAAGAACAGCAAAACTCGAACGATTTACGACCAGCTCCTTGCCGTTGCGATCATAAATGCGACCACGCGCAGCTGCTGTTTTGTACTCTGTTATTCTGTTTGACTCTGCTTGAGCGCTGTATTCTTTTCCAGAAACAAGCTGCATGGACCAAAGGCGAACAAAAAGCGCGCCAATGGCTGCGGCAACAAGACCAAAAAAGATAAAAAAACGCCTGCTTATGCCCTTATTTGTCTCTGCGGTCGTGCCGCCCATGGACTGCGTGCCAGCAGGAGCGCCAGAAACGGAATGGTCATCGCCAAAAGAAATACGCGAGCGCTTAGCATTGCCAGAACGCACCACAAGCACGATAATGCAAATTGCGGCAATGAGCAGCAAAACAAATATAGATGCCAAAACGGCTTGTGTCATAGCGCCCCTCCTTTTCTCTTCTCTTGACCAAATTGGCGCGCTAGCCGCGGTTAAGTTGCAGGTCATAATGTGGGCAATGCGCGTGGCGAACACCACGCGCGCTTCACACATTAACGCAGGTGCGGGCTAACGCCACTTGTTCACGCAGCCAAGCGCCCACACACTAATGAAAGCGCGACTTCATAGCGTTGTTCTTTTTTCTTATAGCATTTGAGCTGCCTCTTGGCTTGCCAAAACGCGATTTAGACCTGCTACCAGAGCTAAACACGTTACGTTTAGCAGAACTGGAACTGCCAGCTTTTGGCTGGTAATCTCCTTGTGCCATAACAAGAGTTATGGTTGCAAGCGCAATGCAAGCAAAAACAGCTGTATATAAAAACGCAGGTAGCGCATGTTGCACAATGGCAGTAAGCGCACCTGAATTATCAGTAGAAATCAAAAGTACTGCAATTGTATATAAAAGCTCGCTTATAAAAGACCCTACAGCAGCAAAAATAAGAGCCAAGCTTATGGAGTCAGTATCCATATTGCCTGCAATAGCCCCAATTGCCCAAGCAATAAGAACAAAAACAAGAGCCATGCAGCCAATTGTCCCGCTATTCATGCCATCGTATAGCAATCCAAGCAAAAAGCCTGCTATAGAAGCAAATCCGATGCCAGAATGCAAAGCAACAAGCAAAACAGGAATGAGCAAGAAATTAGGACTTGCCCCAAATATAGCAATGTTTGGCGCAATGCATGCCTGCAAAAGAATGCAAACCACAAAGGTAATACTATATGCAATAGGTTTTGAAAGCATAATCTAAGCTCCCACCTTATCCTGTCTTATTTTGTGCAAAGCGATAGTTAACAAACAATAATGAGGTTTTGAAAGCATGTCTAACCTCCCGACTCGTCATTATTTGAGCCGCCCGAACCCGAGCCGCTGCCCGAGCTGCCAGAACCCGAGGAGCCGCTCGAACTAGACGAGCTCGAGCCACTCGAGCTACTCGAGCTAGACCCACTAGAAGACGAACTCTTACTAGAAGAACTATTATAAGCGCGCTCATTCTTTAACTCTGCCTGCAAATCTTTGATTTGATTTTCTAGCTCGGTAACCTTGGCTTCTGCATCTTCTCTTGCCTTTTGCTCTTCTTGAATGCGCACTCCAATAACAGGGTTGCTCTGCGCAGAAGCGCTGGTTGTACCCACAATGGCATTTATTGTCTCATCGCTTAGCAAATTGGCTGTTTCGTCCTCTTTGCCAGTGAGCACAAAGCCTTCTTGGCAAGAAGCAATATCATAAATAGGAGACACAGTAAGGCGATAGTATAACTTAGAAGAGTCCTGCTCAATGGTGTTAACACGACCCAAAATAATGCCAGCAGGAAACGCTCCGCCATCTCCGCTGGTAATGATGTTGTCTCCTTCTCCTACCGTAGAACTAATGGGCACATATTCCAAAATCAAAGTCCCATCATAGCTGCCACGTAAAATTCCAGTTGCACGCGAGGTTTGCACGCGCGCAGACACAGAACTTGACGCATCAGTAATCAAACGAACAGTAGCAGTGCTTGCCTGCACAGATTCAATCTGGCCAAAAAGACCACAAGAGCTCATAATGCCTTGACCTACGCGAACACCATCGTTTTCGCCCTTATCAATTGTTGCTGTTTGGTCCCAACCAGAACTGATACCAGAAATATTTACAGGTAAAGTGGAGAGATTATAAGCATCGCGCAAGCTGAGCAAGCTAGTAAGGCGCTGGTCTTGCTGACGATATTCTTCTAGTTGACCAACAAGGGTCTTGAGCTGTTCGTTCTCGCTTTTAAGCTTGTCTGCATCATCGCTGCTTAAGTTTGCAGAGCCGCTGCCACCAATACCCCTAAATGGTGTAGAAATAACACTGAGAGCAGACTCCATGGGTTTGGTTACTGTTTGTATTCCGCTCTTAAACATGGCAAATGCGCCAGTGCCTTCTGCACGAACACATAAAGTTATAAGCAAAACAGATATTACAATCAAAACGACCGAGATAATCCATCCTCCCGGTCGCTTTGATTGGCCTTGATTATTGTTTAATGAAAGGCCTGGCATATCTATAAATTATCCTTGCTGCATGTATGGCTGATTAAGAAAATCAGACGATTCTAAAACGGCCGCACAGCCTTCTACTACGTTGATAAGTGCTGTTTCAGAAACATGGACAGGAACACCAATTTCTTTGCGCAAAAGCTCATCAAGACCGCGCAAAAGACCGCCGCCACCTGTAAGCACAATGCCATATTCCATCAAGTCGCTTGCTAAATCTGGTGGAGTCTCGTCAAGAGTGTCTTTAACTGCTTGAACAACCTTTTTGCATGGCTCTTCAAGAGCCTCTCTGATGTCTTCGCTTTCTATGCGGACAGTTTGCGGCAAACCAGAAACCAAGTTGCGACCGCGCACTTCTACATCAATTTCTTCGACCAAAGGAGCTGCAGAACCAATAGAAATTTTAATTTCTTCTGCTGTGCGCTCACCAATAGCTAGGTTGTAGTGGCTTTTTGCGTATTGAACAACCGCTTGGTCAAAAGCATCGCCTGCAATACGAATAGAAGTTGCACGAACAATGCCTCCAAGACTGATAACAGCTACCTCGGTTGTTCCACCGCCAATATCTACGACCATAGAACCTGTTGGGCTATCTACAGGAAGACCTGCGCCAATAGAAGCAGCCATTGGCTCTTCAATAAGAAAGGCCTGGCGCGCACCTGCAGTGATTGTTGCCTCAAAAACAGCGCGCTTTTCTACGCTTGTTACACCAGAAGGCACGCAAACAACAACGCGCGGTTTGGAATGCCAAGGCATACGCTTACCTTGAGCTTTGCCAATAAAATACCGAAGCATTGCTTCTGTAACATCAAAATCAGCGATAACGCCATCTTTTAGCGGGCGCATTGCCACAATGTTGCCAGGGGTGCGCCCCAACATTTCTTTTGCGTCCTTACCAACAGCCAAAACATTTTGTTGTTGCTGCTCAATAGCTACAACAGAAGGCTCGTTGATAACAATGCCTTGACCGCGCACACTAACCAAAGTGTTTGCGGTACCAAGATCTATGGCCATGTCGCTGCCTAGATTTCCAAACAGCCTATCTCGTAGTGCCATATCTAAACTCCTTGTCGCAGGCTAGCTTATTGTAAGTATATTGTGTGTACAAGCCAGCGTCTTTATTTATATTTGCTAATATAGCACAGCTAAAATGGTTTTTATGGCTTTGGCGGTTTTTATGGCGAACACCACAGTGCGTGTGTCATGTTTCCATTAGTAGTGCATCTCCATAATGGCGAACACCACACGCGCTTTTAACATAACGTCAGCCGCAATAGCAAAACCGCAGCAACCGTAAATAGCAAAACCACAATAGCACAGCTAATATAGCATAGCTATATTACGCGAAGAAAACGCCTATCTCGCGCTCTGCACTTTCTACAGAATCGCTACCATGAATTACGTTTTCATCCATAGTAAGACCATAATCTCCACGAATAGTTCCAGGAGCTGCATCAGCTGGATTAGTAGCACCCATAAGTTTGCGAACAGTTGCTACAGCATTCTCTCCAGATACAACCATCTTTACCACAGGACCGCTGGTTACGTATTCAATCAAGCCATCATAAAATGGTTTGCCCTTATGCTCTGCATAATTTTGCTCTGCCTGTGCTTGCGTAACCATGCCAAGCTCCATACGCTCGATTTTTAGTCCTACGTTTTCAAATCTAGATACAATTTGACCGATGTGACCATTTGCTACGCCATCAGGTTTAATCATAGTGTAGGTTTTTTCTACTGCCATTTTAATTTCTCCTTTACAAGTTTTCTTAAATATTTTGTTTTCTAAAAGTTTGGCTTCTCAAAAGTCCAACTATAAGGTCAGCCTTTTCAATAAAACCAAGTTCTTAAAAAGCCAGGTTCTTTTTTCAAAAGGCTAACTCCCTAAAAAACTGGGCTCTTAAAAGCCAGCTCCTAGCCAGCCCCCTAAAAAAAGCTAGCCTTTAGAAGGAAAATAAAGTCCAAGATATTTTACTTTCCAACTAATATTATTGCGAGCCAATTCAAGCTCATAATATATATCACCGCCCTCTTTGAGCGTTGATTTTACATAAACAATAGTTTGCGTCATGCCGCGCTGCACAGACTCTATGCTGCATCCGCTAACACCTGTAAGTGTTGCAAGTTCAGAAGTGCGAGAATCCGAATCTACAGAATCATCCCAATAAGAATCAGTGCTCTTTTGATTTTGCGCCGCACTCAAAAATTCGCTTGTTACACTTTCTGCTGTTGGATATCCATAACCCAAAGCATATGCTCCAATAGCAGCGCCAACAAGCAAAATGAGCACAACCACAATAGTGATAGCAATTTTTAGCCCAACACCATGGGCATGACGTGCTTTTTTGCGTGATTCGATGGCTTGAGAATTAATATAGTCCTCGCTGATATCAAAAAATCCTGATTGATTTGGATTTGGAATATCACCTGTAAGACTTGGGTTTGACGAATACATATCAGCATAAAAAGAGCCCGTTTGCCCTGGTCTATCCACTGCAATTGAATAAGATGGATTTTCAAAAGAATAATCTGAAGGAGCAAGCGGGTCAAACTCTTCTGAATCATCTTTGTCATAAAAGTCATTTGCTGCGCTGCTACCAAGGTGTTCGTCATCCTCATTATCAGCATTGCTGTCTTTGACAGCGCCTTTTTTAGCGGGGTGTTCACCCGCCTTATTAGCACCTTTACCAGCCAAATTGCTTGCCTGCGTAGAACCAGCAGCAGAAGCCGAAGAAATTGAATCCATGTCTGCGTCTGCAGAATCGACAAGCTGAACAGCGGGAAAACTCGCAGTGTCAAAGATGTGTGGCACTTTAGCTTCAAGGCGCTTTTCTAGATTTTTGGCAATCTCGTAGTCGTGAGCTGCCATTTCGCTCAAATGATAACTGCCGCCCTTGCTTGCCGCATCAAAGGCTGCAATGGCGCGCTTAATGCGACCCTCAACCACATATGCCTGCCCCAAGTTTGCCTGCGCCTCGCAAAGCGTTGCACCATCAAGACCCAAATCCAGCGCGGTCTCGTAGCTGATGATGGCATCTGCGGGGCGGGAGAGCTTCATAAAGCACAGCCCCAAATTTACGAGAGCAAGTGCTGGTTTTGGATTTTTCTCATCGAGTGCGGCCTCGCGCCAAGCAGCGCCTGCAGCCTCCCAATTTTCTAAGCAAAATTGAGCGCTTGCAATGGCATTATATGCTTTATAAGGGGTTTTGTACTCTGGAGACTTGAGCGCCTCTTCAAGCGAATCAATCGCCTTTTGATACTCCCTAAGCCCCAAAAAAGCGCCGCCCATGCAAGTGCAGATGTTTGGCTTTGTTGCCTCATCTGCCTCTGCATAGGCGCGCGAATAGACTTTAATTGCCTGCTCAAGGTTGTTGGTTTTCAAATAACAGTTGCCAAGCAGACGCAAAAACTTGACCTTTTCAGCCTCTGGCAAACTATCAATGTCGTATGAGCAAGAGACAAAGCAAGACAGCGCCTTTTGAAAATCACCGGCTCTATAAGCTTTGCAAGCTTGCTGAAATACTGTAATATCCAAGTTTTGCCTCCCGCTGATTGGGTCTTTATCTGCTGGTTAGTTAGCGCCCTCGATGGTGATAGATTCGATTAAATCACCTGCACGCAGGTCTTTAATAACCTCTAAACCTTCAATGGTGTCTCCAAACACTGTGTAGTTGGAATCCAAAAATGGCTGATCTCCCAAGCAGAAATAAAATTGGCTTCCTGCTGAATCAGGGTTTTGGCTACGCGCCATTGCAAGCGAACCATCTTTGTGTTCATTATGTGGATTAGTTGTCCACTCGCCTTTTATTGAATAGCCAGGGTTGCCCGTTCCAGGATGACCTTTTGGTCCACTTTTGCCTGCAGCAACATCTGCTTGGCTCATATCACGAGTATTTGGGCAGCCACCTTGAATAACAAAGCCAGGCTCGTAGCGGTGGAATTTCAAGCCATCATAAAAGCCTTTTTGAGAAAGCTCTACAAAATTGCCCACGTGAAGTGGGGCATCTTCTCCATGAAGCTGTACTTTAATAGTACCTTTGTCAGTCTTGATAACAGCAACCTCGTTGCCGTTTGGTTTATATTCTGGCGTGTATAGTGCCATGTCATTTGTCCTTTCTTGTGGAGCCTTTTGTATAAAACATCTTTTAAAAAGCAATAGCCGTTTAATTTTAGCGCAAAACGCGAATAAAACAAAATTCTGCAAAAAAGAAGCTAAGTTTTACTGTTTGGCGTGTTTGCTAGGCGCGCATATTGTCGGGCAGCCGCACATTTTAGCAGCTGGGCGTGGAGCACGCCATTCTATTCAGCGGGGTATTCGCCATTATTTTTAGCAGCAGCCCCAGACGGGTGTTCGCCATTATTATTGTCAGGCACGCTATTGTTAGGCGCGCTATTGTCAGCCGCGCACTCTCCAGCAGCGTTATTATCAGCGGCGTTGAGGCCTGTTTCTGGGCGCATGTGCGGAAACAGCAAGACGTCGCGTATGGAGACATTGTCCGTTAATAGCATGACCAGCCTGTCTATGCCAATGCCAATGCCACCAGCTGGGGGCATGCCATATTCAAGCGCGCGCACATAATCTGCGTCATATCCCATTGCTTCTTCGTCTCCAGCCTGCTTTTGACGAACCTGATCTTCAAAGCGCTCCTGCTGGTCAAGTGGGTCGTTTAACTCGTTGAAGGCGTTGGCGTATTCATGACCGCAAATAAAAAGCTCGTAGCGCTGAGTGAGTTCTGGGTTGTCCTCACATTTTTTGGCAAGCGGGCTTATCTCTAGCGGGTGCTGGGTTACAAAAGTTGGCTCTATGAGCGTATCTTCTACCAGCGCCTCGAAAATCTCAGAAATGATTTTTCCCTTACCCCAAGCAGGGAGCACCTCGACGCCATTTTTTGTGGCGATGTCTGTCAGCTCTTGCAAACTGCGCTCAAAACTCACATCCTCACCTGCGGCTTTGCTAGCAAGCTCAATCATTGTAGCGCGAGCAAATGGCTTAGAAAAATCAAGCTCGTGGCCTTGATAAGTGCAAGTAAGACTTCCGTTAGCAGCTAGAGCTGCTGCTTTAATAGCGCCCTCGCAAAAATCCATCATGCCGTTTAGGTCAGAAAAAGCGCAATACGCCTCTAGGGTGGTGAACTCTGGATTATGGGTCAGATCCATACCTTCGTTACGAAAGCACCTGTTTATCTCATAGACGCGCTCTATACCACCAACAAGCAGGCGCTTTAGGTGCAACTCTGGAGCAATACGCATGTATACTGTGGTGTCTAACGCATTAAAATGCGAGGTAAAAGGCTTAGCGGTAGCGCCACTTGCAATCGCGTGCAGCATTGGCGTTTCTACCTCCATATAACCTTCAGATTCGCAGAACTTGCGCAGCGCGCTCACGATTTTAGAACGCTTGACAAATGTTTCTTTGACCTCGTCATTTACTATCAAATCAACATAGCGCTGACGATACCTTGTCTCCTTATCTGCAAGACCGTGGAATTTTTCAGGCAAAGGGCGAACAGACTTAGAGAGCAGCTCAACCTTTGTGGCTGCAACAGAAATCTCTCCGCGCCTTGTGCGGGCAACAGTCCCCACACAACCAACCCAATCTCCCACGTCAAGGTCTTTTATCTGGGCAAATTCGTCTTCTCCCACGTTGTTGATGCGGATAAAAAGCTGAACCTTGCCTGTTTGGTCTTTAAGGTCAGCAAATATAACTTTGCCTTGCCCGCGGATAGACATCAAGCGACCTGCGACTGTTACCTCATCATCGCAATGCTCGCCGTCCTGTAGGTGCTCGTAGCGCTGCACTAGTTCTGCAGCAGTAATGCTACGTTCAAATCTATGTCCGTAGGGGTTTTTACCTGCTGCAATTAAAGCAGCGCGCTTGTTTAGGCGTACCTGTCTTGGGTCATCGATTATTTCTTCTTGGGGCGCGTTTGAGCTCGCGTTTTGAGTTGCTTGTGCGGTCGCCTGAGCCGCGCCTTGACCAGCAGCCGCCTGCATCGCGTTTTCAGCCGCGCCTTGACCTGCAGCAGCCGCTTGCCCCGCACCCTTACTTGTATTAGCTTGCCCCATATTAACCATTATCTACTTTCGTAATAGTAAAACTCAGCTTGCGGCCAGTAGGTCCATCATAGCTAATTTTATCTCCCTTTTTCTTGCCCAATGCAGCTTGAGAAAACGGAGCCTCGTTAGAAATTGTACCCTCTTCTAAATTAGCCTCAGCTGATCCAACAATGGTAAAGACCTGCTCTTTTTTCTTGTCATTGACAAAAGTCACCGTAGAGCCAACGCCAACGACATTTTTTACTAAGGTAGGAGCCTCTGTTGCATTAGCAAGAATCTGGTTAATCTCGTTAATGCGCAACTCATTCATATTTTGTTCGTTTTTAGCATCGTCATATTCAGAGTTCTCTGAAATATCGCCAAACTCACGTGCAACACGAATACGCTCGGCAATCTCGCTGCGTTTTACTGTTTCACGCTGCTTGAGCTCTTCTTCAAGAGTTTTTCTTCCTTCGGCGGTCAAAATTTCTGCTGCCATCTTTATCTCCTTTAAGAATTTTTAATCGTTACACATTACAAAACGACACGTACAAGCATGTGCCTGCACGTGTCGCAAAGTTTCCATCATGAAGCATTTAGTTTTTGGAGTCGCTCTCGTCAGAATCTTCTTCTTCGTCTTCATCCTCTTCTAAATCTTCATCTGAATCCTTGCTTGAGCTTGCCTTCTTGGTCTTTTTAGAGCTCTTAGAAGACTTGCTCTTTTTTGAGGAAACGTCTTCGACCTCTGCATCTTCAATCTCTTCTGCAGAATCATCATCTTTTTTGCCATCGTCGCCATCTAGACCCTCACGCAGGCTTTTTACACCGCGACCAAATGCTTTGCCAAGTTTTGGAAGGTTTTTAGGTCCAAAAATAAGCAATACAATAACCAAAACAATGATAATCAGTTCTGGTATTCCTAATCCAAAAATCCTCATTACATTAGCTCCTTAAAATCGTGGTTGCTACATGTGCTCGTATGA
Source organism: Bacteroidaceae bacterium (assembly GCA_963616365.1). Lineage (GTDB taxonomy): Bacteria > Actinomycetota > Coriobacteriia > Coriobacteriales > QAMH01 > CAVAWX01. The sequence goes on along the minus strand of CAVEKR010000001.1, from coordinate 13,082 downwards.
TAACACTAATTCAGTAAGTATTGCTACTAGATTTATGCAAATATGTCAGAAATGCTGCTTTGTAAGCAAACCGTTTATTCAATCA
>CAVEKR010000001.1:1919-12821 GCA_963616365.1 Bacteroidaceae bacterium | reverse complement strand
TCAATCATGGTCGGGATGACAAGATTTGAACTTGCGACCTCTCGCTCCCGAAGCGAGCGCTCTACCAAGCTGAGCCACATCCCGAACTTCACAAAACTTATCTAACAAAAGCTGTTAAAAAAAGCGCATGAGCAATATAGCACATGCGCAAATTTTATCAAAATTCCTTCTTTGAGCCCCTCTTCAAGCGGGTCAAAATTCCCTTTCAAGCGGGCTAAAAATGCCCCTCAAGCAAAACTTCAGTCTCCTCTTTAAAAAGAGACCCAAGCCCCCTTCAAGTGAGACTTCAATTCCACTAGAATCTTAAAGCACAGCTCCAACGACCACCGCTTCCATAAGAAACAACAGCGCCACTGTGTGGAGCATGAATATAATTTGTTCCACCAGTAGAAATTGCAACATGACCAGAGCGCCACAAAACATCTCCTGCCTCTGCAGCTTCTGGATCTAAAATTGCTTGAGCGGATGCTTTTTGAGAGGCGTCGTTGTGCGGCAAGCTAATGCCAATTTTGGCATAACACCACATAACAAGACCTGAACAGTCAAAAGAATCTGGACCTGAGGCGCCATATACATAAGGGCAACCAATACGCGATGCAGCATAATCGACAACGCTGCCATTAGTAGGAATAGAACTTGCGGCAGCATATTTTTTAGAACTTCCAGAAGAGCTACTCACCGATGGACTGTATGCAGAAGCTGCTCTTGCAGCAGCCTTTTCTGCAGCTGCTTGCTCTTCTGCAACTAAACTTTGATATTCTGAAGACAAACTATTATAGAGATTATTATATTCTGCTTGCTTTGACTCAATTTGAGCTTTATAAGTATCAGCATCAGAAACAGCAGCCCTTGCAGCCTGCTGATTTGCTGCCAGTTCTTCTTTGGTATTTTCAAGCTCTTGTTTTGCTGCTTTAGACTCAGAAACCAAATCTGCATCATCTGCATTTAAGTTGTTGAGAGTATCCCAAACAGTTGCAAAATCTCCAAAAGAAGCAGTACCCAACAACACGTCTAGATAGCTCATCGAGCCATTGCGATACATGCTGGTAGCACGCGTATCAAGACGAGTTTGCAAAGTGCTAATTTTGCTTTCTGCAGCAGAAATTTTGCTTTGACATTCTTCAACCGCATTGGTTGCATCGTTGTATTCGTCTTGAGCTTTATTGTATTGCTGAACAGCAGCTTCAAATTCGCTATTAATTGAGTTGAGCTGATTAGATACCTGCTGAACCTCTGCCTTTTTTTGTGCAGAAGTAACAGCATCTGCTTTTGCAGGAAGCGTAGTAGCAGCAACGCAAGCGCCAAGCAAGGCAGCTGCACCAACAAAAGACCTGCGGTTTAATTCAAGAGGCATAAATAAAAACCTTTCGCATTGAACTTTTTGTGCAATTACTCAAGTGAATATATTACACCCATTTTTTTGCGCATAGGCAAATTTTCACAAGTTGCTTGCAGTAACTCCACAATACAACAAGCGCAAACAGTGCAAAAGCCTAAGAATGTGAACTTTGTTACAAAATGGTTACAAGGATATTTTCGATTTTAAGCTTGACGAACACCAAAAATATATCAACGCGATGTTTTCTATTTGGCAAACTCTGTTCCTTGCAACAGTTTTCCTGCTTCAACAATATATCCATAAGCAATCGGATCCACAATGCGAAGATACGAAAAACTCTTTGGCTTTGGAAGTTCTATTTTCTGCTCTAAATAACCAGATGAATCAGTTATCTTATTGACAAAATCACTGCCAACCAACATGGAAGAAGCTATGTATAACACTCTGCTTGCATAAGCTCCTGCAATCTCGCCGCTAAACTTAGAGCCAAGTATATGATTGCGTATACGAGAGATTCCATCTTTGTAATAGGAATATTCTTCTCCATCTGACTGTCCGCGACTGGCAATGCACAGGCTACCCTTTATAGTATCCTTTAGGACTTCTTCCGTTGAAATCGCCAAGCCTCTGTATCCCATCTCCGATTTTACTATCTTGTCATAGGAAGCACGTACCGCCCCGTAATCGTTCATAGCATCAAAAAGTGAGCCGCAATCAAACAACTGCTTTACGATTTCCAATTCTTTAGTTATGCCAAAAGGAATACCTGTGGTATGAGGTGCAAACGCCGTTAATTTATCTCCGAGGATTCCGTTTACATCTGGAATAATGACAGACAAATCATCTCCTTTTGTGAGAAGCAGTTCATTTTTTATAGGGCGTTCGACAGTTGCACTATACTGAATATTCTCAAATAAGACATCCAATAAGATCGTTACATCCCTGCCGCTTTTTGGTGAATTATATTTGAAGCGAAAATGCCGCTTTTCAATATTGTTCTTCCCAACACGGATATGCTCTTCCACATCAATAAACGGAAAAATCTCTCCCGCTTTTCTGATGTAATCATCTATGTCAGTTCCAGGTTTGCAGATAATATCAATATCAGTACTGAGCCGTCGCGGATGATCTAAAAGCAACATAAGGGACGTGCCGCCCTTAAAGCAGAACGGAAGCTCCACTCTCCTTATGGCTTCTAGCAATCCGAAGGCATAAATTACCCTTTCCAGCAGTGCAGGATCATTTCCAGTTTGTTCATGCAAACTCTGAATATACTCGCTCGTGTACATATCTCTTGATAACATTTAGTCTATACCTCCTGTATATTTCTTTATCTGAGATGCCTTTCCCCTTCTTCCAGCGTACCTGTTTATTTTCCGCTTATCGACCTGATAGCTCCCCATAGCATTCTCAAACACAAATGGTATTTCTGAAGGACTGAATGTTGCCGACATGCTCTTCTCGGCTATGATATCAACCAGCATTTTTTCAATCGTTATTTCATGGGGCTTATCCTGTGATAATGGAGCTTGACTTATCAAATCCAGCACCACAATGCAATCCCTTGTCCAATATCTGTCAAAGTCCTTTTTACTTGGTCTATACAAAACGCTTCTGGCATATTCTTCTTGAAGGTTATCAAAAATATAAGAACTTGCATCTTTTTCGACCTGCACATATATTGTGTTCTGTGCAATTTGATGGTTAAGAAACTCATTAAGAAGCACGCTTTCAAATACCACAAACTCCAGCTTTGGATACTGCTCCGAAAGTTTTTCCATCAAAGCATTTGCTTTCTCTGAATAATACGGCTTATATGCTGAAAGAACCGCAGGTTTGGTCGTTACATAAGTGTCATAGCCAGCCCTGAAAATCTTTTGTTCCTGAAGCAGATTATATAATGTCCACCTAAATGCACTGTCGCTTAAATCCGTCTTTTCACTCAACAATGCGTGAAGCAGATCATCTCGACAATATGCGGTTTTATCGGAAAGTTTTAGTAGTGCCTGATCTGTCCACATTCCTAGCACCTCCTTTAGCGTCTTGTCAATTTTCTTTAATGTTGGCTACATTTTTTTAATATCGACTACATTTTCTTCAATATTGACTGCACGTTAATCTTATCACGCTAAGATTTGTTTTTCAAGCGTTGCGTCAATTTTTTCAAATATTGACACAACGCTATTCAGCTTTATAAGAGCTCAACAAAAAAGAGATTTCGAGAAATTACCCGATTGTAGGCATAAATGTCAATTAAAAATGGGGCACGTTGTAATTAAAAAATGTGCCACGGGCCACGGGGTGCCACGGGGTGTTCGTCATGAAAATGCACACGTACTCGCGGGGTGTTCGCCAACAAAAGTAAGAAATAGAAGCTACATCCTAACAATGCGGATGCGACCACGGACAGCAAAAATGGCGAACACCCTGCTCTTGACGTGTCAACACAATAACCGCGCCCGCTTGGCGAACAAACCAAGGCGGCAAAGCGCGGAAAGCTACATCCTAACAATACGGCCGCGGACAGCAGAAATGCGAACGACCGCGCCAGAATGTGGCGCCTCAATCATCTGGCCGTTACCAATATATAAGCCGCAATGATGACTGCTGCACGCTACAGGGTCTCCTGGCTGCGGGTTTGAAGCAGTTGGCTTGGAGCAAAAATAAGATGCAACATAATGGCGCTTATAATCGCCATGCAAAGCATAGCCCACCAAACCAGAACAATCATAGCCATTTGGTCCAACGCCTCCCCAAACATACGGGAGCCCCAAACAAGAATAAGCACGCTCAACTGCAGCGTTTCCGCTATAAGAAGGGCTTGCACTAGAAGAGCTCGATTTAGAGCCTGTGCCTGAAGGAGTATATGCCGCAGAGGCACGCGCCTGTGCTTGGCGGCGCTCCTCGTCTTCTCTTGCCACAAGCTGGCGATATTCCTCATTCAAGCTATTATAAAGGCGGTCGTATTCCGCCTGCTTTGACTCAATTTCAGCCTTATAGCTTTTGGCTTCTGCCAAAGCGTTTTCGGCCTCTGCCTGCTTCTCGTCTAAGGTTTGCTTTGTTGCCTCTAGCTCTGCTTTTGTATTTTTATTGCTTGCAACAAGGTCTGCATCGTCTTCATTCAGATTGTTAAGCGTATCCCAAACAGTGGCAAAATCCCCAAAAGAGGCAGTGCCCAAAAGCACATCTAGATAGCTCATAGAGCCACTGCGATACATGCTGGTAGCACGCGTATTTAGCTTGGTCTGAAGACCAGCAATTTTTTCTTGCGTTTCGTTGATTTTTTCTTGACAAGACTCAACTTCAGCCGTTGCTGCATCATATGTCATTTGAGCTTGATTATAGCTATCAACAGCAGATTCAACTTGAGAACTTATGGAATCGAGTTTTTCCTTTGCCGCTTGAGCCTCTGCCTTTTTTTCTGCAGCAGTAACTGCATGCGCTTTTGTTGGCAAAACAAGCAAGCTAGCAGCGCCTAAAGTTGCTGCTCCAACAAAGGTTTTACGATTTATTTTTTTCATTTGCAAACTCCTTGACTATTAAATCAACGTAAAGCCAAATACCGTTTGCCTAATCACAGAAGAAATATGGTAACACAAATAGAGAAGTTAATTGCGGAGATTTTGTGCAAAAAATTATTCGCGCACATCAGTATGGCGAACACCACACTACTTGTGCAAGTTAGCGCGGGTGCGACCCTCGCCCACCCTAAATGCAATGTTACATTTACTGTGAGGGCACGCCCTCACACTGCTAGAAGCCAGCGTGGTGTTCGTCACATTATTTAGAGAAGACCAAGCAAAAGGCATCAAGCAAAAGTACTGCTAGATGCTGGTGCCATTGATCTTGACTGATTTCGTCCTTGTCTAAGTCTTTGGGAAAATCGGGAATCTCGATGATGAGCCTGCGCGAGTTTTTGTCTGAGCTAGAGTTTTTATCTAAGCAAGAGTTTTTGCCTGAGCCGATGGCTTTAAGCGCGGTGCTCAGGCGCTTGGTAAAGGCAAAATCTGGAGAAAAGACGATATTTGCAGCACTGTCAGAACCTGAGCTTGTAAAAGTTTTTGCGTTTGCGGGACTTTTTGTCTTGTCCGCATCTTTTTTTGTGGTTGAAAGGCCTATGAGCAACATGGTCTGATGTGGGATGCCGCCGAGCTCATCGGCGCAGGTAACACGCGCTGTCTCGCTGGTTGCGCGCGCGAGGTTTGCAATGCGAACAGCCACTGTGCGCCCAGATGTGTCAAGACCATAAAAGCACGCTTCCATTTTTTGCAAAGCCTCAAAAGCACGGGCAAAACCTGCGTGATTTTGCTCATCTGCCAACTCGTTTGCAGCCTGTTTGTCTTCCCAAGCATGGCGCAGGCGCTCTATGGCATCAAAAGTGCTAGCTCCAGCAATTCCGTCATCTATAATGCCTGTTGAAGCCTGAAATTCTCGCAGCGCTTTTTCTGTGTGAGCACCAAAAATGCCGTCCTTTTCATCCGTGATAAACCCGAGCACATTTAATATGTCTTGCAAAGCAAAAACGTCTTGACCATGAAAATACGGCATGCGCAAGTACAAAATGCGATCCCCCAGCGTAAAAGTTGCATCTACCAGCGCGTTCCATGTTGCCTCATCCACCGTGTCTGCCGCTGGCAAGCCCTGCTTTTTGCGGAATGCGCGCACTGCCTCACGGGTTTTCTGCCCAAAAAAAGAATCGGCTTGCAACTCATAACCCAAGGCGCGCAGGCGACATTGCACGTCGTAAACTGCACTATCATTATCATTAAATGAGATAGTTCTCACATATGCTCCTAAAAATTATAAGCAAGTGCTTGTAAAGTATGGCGAACACCCTAGCTGCTTGCACCTTGGCTGCTTGTTTGGCTTAGGTGTTTGCCAGCTACCTGCTGAGACCGTTTGTTGGGGTGGCTCACGCTGCACTGTGGTGTTTGCCATTAAACTGACCCACCTAATAAGCTTAGCGCAAGCGGCTCACAAAAAATTCACCCATGGAAAGCAGCAGCTTTCGAGCCTTGCTTGCAGGCAGGACGGTTTTTAGCTCATCTTTATGCGCGTTGACCAAGTTGAGCGCGTAGTCTCTGGCATAATCAAGCGAGCCGCATTTTTGCATAATCTCCACTGCTCGCGCTAGGCGCGCAGGGTCGCTTTCTTTGGACGACAAGATCTCGAGCAGCTCTTCTCTGTCAGCATCTTTTGCATTATTAAGGGCGTGAACTGCTATTATAGTGCGTTTGCCTTCTGTAATGTCGCTGCGAAAATCCTTCTTTACCGCCTCTTTGGAGCCTTCTAAGTTCAAAAGGTCGTCTTGAATCTGAAACGCCAGCCCAGTTGACATGCCATAAGAGCGCAAAGTCTCAATTTGAGCCTCGTTGCCACCACCGATGATGGCACCAACTGCCAGCGGAACTCCGCCAGAATAAAAGCCCGTCTTGTGCTCTGCCATGAGCAGATAATCTTCAATGCTCAAATCAAAGCGCCCATCGCGCGCCCAGCCAATGTCTAGGGCTTGACCTTCTATGGTGCGCGTTGTCATGTCTACCAGCTCTTTTAAGACGCGCAACTTTACAGCATCTGAAAGGTGGGTGTCATCGACAACAGAACCTGTTACCAAAGATAACGCTAGGTCACCAGCATTGATAGCGAGCCCTTGCCCAATTTGAATGTGCAGGCAGGGCTGCCCGCGGCGCAGCTCGGAATCATCTGCGATGTCATCATGAATAAGGGCAGCAGTATGAAAATGCTCGATGGCAGCAGCTGCAGCTATGGCCTCGTCCTCGTTGCCACCAACCGCCTGACATGCAAGCAAACAGATAAGCGGACGATGCCGCTTGCCGCCATTTTTGGCATACTTTGCAAGCGGCGTGTATAAATAGCGCGCCATATCTTTGTGCGTGCCTTCAGAAAAATATTGCGCAATAAGTTCATCAACAGCACAAACTTTGCTGTTAAGATACTTTTCAAAAATGGAAGAACGCATAAAAATACTCACACTAAAAATTACTCACAGTAAAACTATTCTAAAATGGCGGCGCGCAGTGCGCCACGCTGATTTGGCGGCTCATCAATTTGACGCCCGTCAATTTGACGCCCCGTCGGTTTGACGCCCCGTCGGTTTAAAAACGCAGGACCGCCAAAACCGAAAGCTTAAAGGCGCAGCTCAAAGACGCCGCGCGTCAAAAGCCCAAAAACGCCGCACCGCCAAGCACCGCGCCACCAAAAGCCAAAACTCAAAGCCTATTTATTATTGCTTGTTATATTGTTTTGATAGCGAACAAAACTTTCTACCCTAGCAGAATCTACATCCATACCAAAGTTTGGATCTTTTTCTTGTTCGTCATCAACACGAGAATCGTAAATACGTTTGCCAGAGCAAACAACACGCTCCACTGTCAAGCTATCCTCGTCATCTCCTTGCGCAGTGAAAAACATTCTTACTGGAATGCTAAGCTCGCCTTCTGCCACGTAGTAGCCCTTTTCTTGCTTGACCTTCCAGTCAATTTTTTGCGCGTGCTTTCCAAATTGGAACGCATCAGGGTGCGCCTCCATGTGCTGTTTTAAGTCAAGCGACGCAAATGCTGCAACGCGATAATCAGGAATACCAGCTTGTTTGTTTTTTGCCATAACTCACTCCTTGCAGGTCGTAAACTTTTAGTCAAGCCCTCCAGCTATATTGACCAAAGCCCTTAAAATTACATAACGCCCTTCATATTGTAAAACTTAAATGGCAAATTTGAGCCATCAATTATGAGAAAAACGCAAAGCCATGCAAGAATTATGAAAAAGCCTATGAAAAACAAGATGTTCTCCACAAAAAATAATTTGTTTGCGGCGCATGGAGGAGTAGGTATAGGGGCGGGCGAACACCCCGCGGGCTCAGTTGCATTTTTTACCTACAGACTTTTAGTAGGTTGTTAGCTAGACACTTCAACAAATGCGTGCGAAATTTCCGCACGCATTTGTTTTGTCATGATAATTGATGTAAAACACCAATACTGAACAGGTTTATAAGGGCGAGGGCGTACACTCCGGCGAGTTCCGCAGCGACAAAAAAGCCCTGCTTAGCAGGGCATTTTTTGGAGCGAGGACTGTTTGAGCAAGGAGTGTGCGACCCTCGCCCTTAAAAGTTTGCTAAGAAAGTAGGTTGTGCTTTTAGTACTGTATCAAAACGAGCGGGGTGTTCGCCATACAAATACTAGGCGTTGTACATGCTAATGATGGGGTTTTTGGTATATTTTTGGGCTGGCCTGATTTGGTGCGGCTTTGCTTGGTATTATGGATTTGGCAAACTATAACCGCCTACAACACGAGAAAGGTTTGCATCATGTTTAAGAGAACCGCTAAATCCACCCTAGTCATAATTTGTGCGCTTGCGCTTTGTGCTGTGGCAGGCGCGACGTTGGGCGCGTGTAATCCAAATAATTCAAAAACGAGCGCGGCTAGCTATAGGTGGGAAAACTTTGACGATGGATCAGATGTTTTGTCGCTTGATGTCCCTTATATTCCGTCAAATTCAAGTTCGCTTGAATTTAGCGTTATCTTAGAACAGGGAGAGCTCAGCAATAATATATCTGCCCAAAGCGTAGAACTTAGTAGCGCACTTGAAGGCTGGAAGGTCGATTCTGCCACAAAAAAAGATAATGTGACGCTTGCTATAAAAGCATCAAGACCTGATAATCTTGCCAATAATGGCGCATCTGTTGCGTGTGTAACTCTTGCTTCAGATGCGGTTGTTATGAGTGAGGATTCGGCGGATTCAAGTGACAGCGGTGCAAGCGGCAAAAATGGCGGCGGTTCAAGCAGCAGCAACTCAAGCAGCGGTTCCGCAGACTCGGCAGGTTCAAGCGGCGATAACTCAAGCGACAGTTCCCAAACCGCCAGCACTGATGAGCAAAATAAAGTCCACACTTCTGATGAAATAAACGACATGAAAGGTGTTGAATGGCCAGAAGATGCTGTGATTGTTAATGAAGACAAAGAGGCTGTCAGTAAAGAAACTGAAGAAGTTGTGGCTGATACCCCAGAAGAAACCTCTGCTCTTGTTAGCGATATTGAAAACGGCAAAATAAATTCTGAAGAAGATTTAAAGCCATATGAAGAAAAAGAAAAGGCGGAAAACGCAGATGGCGCTGCGAGCTCTGAAGGCACAGAAAGCGCGGACGCCTCTAGCAGCGGCACCGAAAGCGAAAATTCCGAAAACGCAAACACAGAAGACTCTGAAACCACAGCACTCCCCTATGCGGTTTATGCGGTGTTCGCCAATCCCGCTCTAACTGTTGATTTTGAAAAGTCCGAGCTAAAGGACAAAACATTTAGCGCAACCATAAATGCAAGCGATTTTGTTTTAAGCAACAATATGACTAAAGACAGTTTTTCGCTAAATAATGCTGATGGCTGCAGTATTGAAAATGTCAAATATGTTGGCGAACAAGTTGTTGAGGTCAAGGTTTCTCTTCCAAATAAAGATGATGCTTCTGCTCTAGACAACGCAGAGCTTATTTTGAAGGGCAGCGCAAATGAAACACAAGCTGACGTGGTGTGTTCGATTAAAGTTTTAGAGCCTTGGCTTAGTTTGGAGCTTGACCATACAGATGCAAACGCTAAAACAATGACTTTAACTGCGCAGCTAAACGATGCAAAAGGCAAGATTACAAAAGACAACACTACCCTGCAGGTTAATGACAACGAGGTTTCTCCAACATCTGTGAGCGCAAATGATGATGGCACATATTCAATAACCCTAGATTCGCAATCGGTATCAGATAACGCTGTTGTTAGCGCAAGCGTTAGCGGGGTAAAAAACGTACTTGGCAAAGACGCAGAGACACAATCTTGCTCAACATTAGTTAGCCTAGAGGAGCAAACTAGAGGGCTTGAAAAACTAAAACCAGAAAATTTCTTGCCTTCTCTTGGCAAAAAAGGGCTGGTTGCTCTTGCAAAATTAGGGTGGGAGAAATTTTACACCAACGTGCTTGATCCAAATAATACATTGGGCGTATACGATGTGAGCAACAACGAAATTTTAGCAAACATTGTTAAAGTCCAGCAGCAGCTTATTGATATCGAAACTCAAATAAAAGCGCTTGACAATGATGTTTTAGTGGGACAAAAAGCATCAATAGTAAATGATGCTAAAAGGCTTATCTCGCGCATAAAAACTCAAGAACTACAGCTAGACGATGAAGTAACTGCCATTTATAAAGAAGGCAATGAGACAAAACGCAAAGAAGCAATTAGAACGTTTGCAGATAAAGAAAAGGTAACTATCGATTCTCTTGCAACTAATCTAGGCGAGCTCTATGACGTTATCATGAATGCCGATTCTGCAACAAATCATGACTTAATCTCGACATATGACGAGTTGATGGCGCTTTCTTATAACTGGGGTGCGCAAACATATCCATATAGGCAAGACTTTAGAGAAACTCTAGCAAGAGTTTGGACTAATAGTTCTCAAATTGTAGACCTTGCTTATGCCGTTCAAACTGAAGATGCCGAAAAAGGGCAATCAAATGCTGGAGGCAGCAAACGTTCCTATCTAAATTCTTTGCAGCAGCAAACAA
>CAVEKR010000001.1:0-1909 GCA_963616365.1 Bacteroidaceae bacterium | reverse complement strand
GCATAAAAGAATATAGATATGGCGGCGACTGGGGCTCAGTAAGCAGATATTGTACCTTTGACGACCAATATTTTGAAAATTGGATAGCAGATTTAACTTCATATTATGACGAAGACGATCCATACGCTGATTATGTGGGAGACGACGATGATTCCAATAATCAAGATGACGACTGGTATGGTGACTGGGTTGATGACGAAAACGAGCTTGATGATATAACTTATTTTAGCGCCAAACCAGAAGATGTACGCAATATTCAAAACACGGTGCGCCAATATCGAGAGGCTGGAGCTGGAAAAGACTCAATTACATACTATTGCAACACAACAGGCGCTTGGTATCAGACACTTAATGGGAAAGACACAGAAAATAAATGGGACAAGGCCCTTAACTATGTTGTTAAACACAATTGGAAGAAAAACGATACAAGTCATGCAGCCTCACCTTTTAGAGAATACACTAAGTCAAAAAAATCGTATCGCCCCAACGAGGACTGGGACAAACTCTATGCAAATACAACAGAAGTTAATTTGATGGTACCCAAGCTGCATGACAATCAAACTCTTAAAGAAGAAATCGAATCGCTTGACCTAAAAACAGCTAAATATTTGGTAACTTCAGAGAAGTATTCCTACACTTATAAAGGCCTCTATTACGACAACGACTGGTATTTTGACACATACGAGGTAGCAAAATCCAGCAAGTCTGACAAAGCGTTTACTAGAGAGAAAAAGCACTATGACGCCTCTATAAGATATGACACCTATGCATTAGTAAAACATACCAACTGGTACACGCCAGCCTCTGATATGTTCACGCTAAAAAAGATAAAGACTAAGTAAAATAATGGCGAACACCCGTGTGGTGTTCGCCATGCTTAATGGTGTAACTCTATATGCTTGCTGCGAGGATTTTATTTTCTACTGCCTGAGAGACGGCGGCGGTGCCGCCAAAGATGTAGCACTCGCCAAGGTTTGCTTTGTTTTGAGCGACAATGCTGTTTATTGCCGTTGAGTTTTTATTATCTGCTAAAGTGATAATGCATCCGAGCTTGCCCAAAAGCGATGCGCCAACTAGAGCATCTTGATAGCTCGTGCCGCAAGCAACTCCCATATTTGTAGCGCTCATGCCTTGCGATAAGGCAAAATTTGCTATTTGTTTAGAGGTGCTGTAGGCGCTGCCACCAGCAAGTCGCTTAGCACTTGGAACTTTGGCATCGACCAAAGCTGAAACGGCAGCTGTTCCACCAGTAATTAGAGTGCGATTAAAGCCGCCAGCTACAATGGCGTTTTGCACGCTAGAGCGTATATCTTTTGTGCCCTTGTCGGTCAAAAAGATTGGCGCATGCTTTGCATAGGCGTAAGGCGCAATTGATAGGGCATCTTGAAAACTGTCTACAGTAGCAATAATAGCGTCTGTGCCCCAGGTTGTAGCGCCAATTTCTCCCATCTCTTTTCCTAGACTGTATACTTCAAGTGCAGTTGTGGTGGCTGTGCCTCCAGCAATGCGCTCGACATTGTCATCTCCCAAAAGAGCTTTAATTTGCGCTTCTACAGATTCAGAAACCGCTGCTGTACCACCAACAATAACAGCGTGCTTTATGTCTTTAGTCGCTAGTAAAATAGAAGTTTGCTCTGAAAGTTCTGTTGGGCTAGTCATAAGTACTGGGGCATTATCTAGCAAACCTGCCAAAGCGCAGGCAGACAGGGCATCTTGATAGCCCTTAGTGGTAGCAATAACTGCCCAGTCTGAAGATTCCCAGCCCTTATCGACAATTTTTTGCATGGTCTTAAGGGCAATGCCTCCTGCCAAGCGATTCCAATTTGGTCCAGCTTGCCCTGCGTTTTGGGCGGCGTTTTGCCCAAGGGCTGCGGTATTTTGGCCTGTGTTTTGCCCTGCGGCGTTTGCG